>CBIHQF010000241.1:0-6390 GCA_966211665.1 uncultured Pseudomonas sp.
CAGGAAACCTGCGGATAGATTTGCATATCCTGGGATACGACTATCTTCAGCTCGCTATTGCCATCCACCACTATCGGTCGGCTGGACAAGGTGTGCGGGTACATCGGCACTATCACCATGGCATCGAGTTTGGGGTGCATGATCGGTCCACCGGCCGACAGCGCGTAGGCGGTCGAACCGGTCGGGGTGGCGACGATGAGGCCATCGGCCTTCTGGCTGCAGACGAATTGACCATCGATATAGAGTTCGAACTCGATCATCCGCGTCGACTTGCCGGGGTGCAGCACCACATCGTTGAGTGCATCGCCCTGACCGATGGCCTCGCCATGACGGCGCACTTCGGCCTCGAGCAAAAAGCGGTTCTCGGTCAGGTAATTGCCTTCGAGCACCTCGGCGACTTTGAGTTCCAGCTCATCGGGCCGAATATCGGTGAGAAAGCCCAGGCTGCCCCGGTTGATCCCCAAAACCGGCACCTTGTGGCGCGCCAGGGCGCGAGCGGCACCGAGCATGCTGCCGTCGCCGCCGACGACGATCACCAGGTCGCACACCTCGCCGAGGATTTTCCGCGAAGAGGTTTGCAGGCCATGGCCCGGCAGCACTTCTGCGATGGTTTCCTCGAGAATCACGTGCAGGTGACGGTTGATCAGGAATTTCTTCAAACGGCGAATGGTATCGAGCACCTGGGTGCTGCCCAATCGGCCAATGATTCCGATATTACGAAACTGCTCCATGGTGCTCCCGCAAGCTCAGGGTCGGTAGGCCTGGATTATGGGCGAAAGCCTGCGGCAGCGGCAAACTTGACGCTTTCGCCGGTTTTAGCAGCGCCTGGCAAAAGGTTTGGCGCTATGCTCGCAGCATGATGCCCATCAGCTCGCTCGTCGACCTGCCCGACCAACTGCACCATGCCGCGGTGCGCGACCTGGCCTGGGTGCTCGTCTCACCGCCGCTGCTCAGCAGCACCCCACAGCCGCAGCGCCATCCACTCAGCGCCAGCGCCTGGATGCGCACCCCGCAATTACTGGCGGACTGGCTGCTGGCGCTCGATCGCGACGCCAGCGGCCTGGAACACTGGCTCGCGCAAAGCCCGGTACGCCGTCTCGGCCTGTATTACGAACGTCTCTGGCAATACGCCCTGCATGCCGCGCCGGGAGTCGAAGTACTGGCCGCCAACCTGCCGATCCGCGACGGCGGGCATACGCTCGGCGAACTCGATCTGCTGCTGCGCGACGAGCAAGGCGTGCATCACCTGGAATTGGCGGTGAAGCTCTATCTCGGCCCGGAACACGCCAACGGCGAATCGCCGGCGCACTGGCTCGGCCCCGGCAGCCACGATCGCCTGGATATCAAGCTCGATCACCTCAGCCACCATCAATTACCCCTGTCTGCCCGCGCGCAGGCACGCACGACGCTGGCGCAACGGGATATTCAGGATGCCCAGGCCGCGCTGTGGCTCGGCGGTTACCTGTTCTACCCCTGGGGTAACCATTGCGTCGCGCCCGAAGGCGCCAATCCCGACCACCTGCGCGGGCGCTGGCTGCACCGACGCGACTGGGCCAGCTTCGCCGCACAAAGCGCGGCTGGCCGTTGGCAACCGCTACCGAGGCAGGCTTGGTTGCCACCGGCGCGCCTCGAATCGTCCGCCATATGGCCGACCGAACACTTCGAGCACTGGCTGAGCACGCTGCAACCCCAGGCCAACGCCCAGTTGCTGGTTCGGCTGGTTGAGGGCCCGGCGGGAGATTGGCGGGAGGCGGAGCGGGTGTTTCTGGTCAACGACCAATGGCCGGAGCAAGGGACAGACGCACGGCAATTGCCGCCGGGCTTACCTGTTGATCAGTAGAAAGCCCAGCGACCCGTAGCCTGGATACGCCTTGGCGCAATCCGGGAACACGCCACCCGGATTGCGTTGCGCTTATCCAGGCTACGAGATGCGCTTTGGCAGAGTGGGCATGGCGAGCTGCGCCATGTCGCGGCTCTTCGCCAGGCTACCGCGAAGCGATCAACGACTGCGCTCGATACGCCCACCGGAGCGCACCAGATAGCCGGCGCCGCTTTCGCAGAGCAGCCCGTCGCGCTGCACCGCCGGCAGTGCATCGAGGCCGCTGCGCAGGGAATAGGCGTCGAAACCCAGTTGCGACAGCAGGAATACCGCGCTTGCGCTGCGTTTACCGCTGTCGCAATAGCACAGGTAAGTACGCTCCTTATCCAGCAGCCGCGCCTTCAGGCGCAGCAACTGCAACGGCATATTCAGGGATTGCAGGGCATGGGCGCGTTCGTATTCCTCCTGCAAGCGGACATCCAGCCACTGTGCGCCGGCATTGAGCAAGCGCGCGGCTTCGCCGAGGGACACCTCATTGACCACCGGCGCCTTGAGCAGGGAAAAGAAATCCTGACGATCCAGGCGCAACACCACCCCATCGTCGAGCAAGGTGACGGTGGCATTGCGCGGGCGATCGGCGAGCAAGGCCTCCTCTCCGAAGCAGGCGCCCACCTCCAGTTCGGCCAGCACCTGATGATCGCTGCCCGCTCCGCGGAACACTTCGGCACGACCGCTTTTGAGGAAATAGCAACAATCGCCGACATCCCCCTCATGCAGCACCATGCTACCGGCCGGTAACTCGATGCGCTGCAAGCGCGCCAGCATGGCGCGCACATTGGAGGGCGGTACCTTGGCGAATAGCGGGTTTTCCAACAAACGCTCTAGCCACTCCACCTCCTCGTGGTTCTGGCCGAGTTCCAGCAGCAGGTCCTGATAGGCCAAACGCCAGGTCACCAAGCGGTTCAGGGTCGCAGTGTCGATCGTCAATACGCTCGCGTCGCTCAGCGCACGGGCCTCATGCAGACGCGGCAAGCTCGGCGACAACGGATGGCAGCTGGCTTCGCTGCCGGCGCGCACGCGCTGCTGATGCCCATCGGCCCCTTGCAGCAGCAGTTCGCCGGCCAACAGGTAATACGTCAGGCGCGCCTGATCGCCCTGGCGGAACAACAGCTGCCCGGCCAACAAGGGATGCGGCCGCAACTGGCTGCGCAATTCGCGCCACTGCTGCTCCGACAATACATTCAGCGGAGTCAGGCTGCGCAACTGCTCGGGGTTCAAGGGTTCGTTCATTAAATATCCAGGCTCCGCTGGTCATGATTCAGTGTAGCCGGCCCTTGGCTCAGCTCGCGGACTTGTCGACGCCATGCTCGAGCATGGCCGCATCGCGCCCTTGCAGACCGCCGGTATGGATGAAAACCAAACGGCAACCGCTGGCAAAGTAACCGGCCTCCACTTGCTGGCGCAATGCTATTAGTGCTTTCGCGGTGTAGATCGGTTCCAACGGCAGTTGCGAATCCGCTTCGCTCTGCGCGAGAAACGCCAGCAGTTCTGCGTCCACCGCGGCAAAACCGCCACGGCAGGCGTCGAGCAAACGATAGCCATGCTCGCCAAGTCCGGCTTCGGCCAGAATCGCCCGCACCTGCCCGGCCACGCCATGGTCGGCGGGCACCGCCACGGCGCCATGAACCGGGTGAGCGCCGGCTTCGCCGATCACCAAACCGGCCAGCGTGGTTCCCGTCCCGGCTGCCAGCCAGGTCCCCTGATAATCCGGCCAACCCAGGGCGGGCAGCTGTGCGCGGATCTGCTCCACCAATGGCGCGCACCCCAGTGCTCCGGGCAGGCCGCCTCCGCCCTCGGGTACCGGATGCAACCTGGGATAGCGCTCGCGCCATGGCTGCCAAAAATCCGGCAAATGCCGTGCGCGATAACCGCCGTAACCCAACCAATGCAGTTGCATACCGAAACGCTGCAGGTCGCGCACCGTCGGCGTGTCCTGTGGCGTACCGCGCAGCAGACCGACCGTGGAGAACTCGAAACGCCGGCCAGCGGCGGCCAACGCGTGCAAATGGTTGGAGTGGGCGCCGCCCAGGCTGATCAGGCCCTCCGCTCCGGCCACAGCCGCGGCGCGCAGATGCGGCATGAGTTTGAACCACTTATTGCCGCTGATCAGCGGGTCGACGAGGTCGAGGCGCAACACCGCCAGCTCGACTCCCGCACGCCTGGCCCATTGCAGATGCAATGGTTCGAGCGGCGCCCTGGGCGCCCATTCGATGGCTGATAGCGGCAAAGCTTAGCTGACTGTACGTAAACGGCTGCTGGCTTTATGCCGCGCACAGCAATTGGACTCGCCGAGAGTGAACCGACTGGGGGTGTCGATGCGATCGATCGGAATCGCGCAACGCTCGCCGCTGGGCAATTTGGCCTCGCAAGACGGCTGCTGATAGTGGTTCAGCCACTGACTGTATTGCGCCTCGGAGACGAAGCATTTGGCGGCCACATAGGCCATGGGGTTGTCCTGATAGCGGGCGATGTCCTGCAGGGCGATGGTCAGGTGCCCGGCGCCCGGGTGATAGACCACGAACACCACGCCCAGCTTGGCCAGCCGATCGAGAATCTGCTCGCCGCTCTGCCCCGCCAACTCGTTATGCTCGCGCTTTAGGCGCTCGATCTCGAGTTGCAACTGAGCGTCCTGCTCCTTGCTGTAGGCCAGCTCGACATCGCGAATGGCGATTTGCTCCTTGTACTCGACGACCGCCGCGGCGATTTTCGCGCGCATCTCAGCCTCGAGTTGCGCGCGCAGCATATCGTCCTTATTGCGACCATGCTGCTCCAATGCCCGCAATTGCTCGGTCATTTCTTCGCGCGAGCTTTGAAAGCTGGCGGCCTGGGCGGCGAGCTGTTCCTTGAGGCTGGCATTCAATGCCTCCTGCTGCTGCAAGGCTTGATGCAAACCATGGATCTGCGCCTGCAGATTCTTGCTTTGCGCCTCGTTGAGCTGCTTGAGTTTGGCCAGTTCCTCCTCGTGTGCCTGGGTCAGGCTGGTAATGCGCAAACGTTGTTGCTTGATCAGTTGCGCGGCTTTCTGCCGCTGCTCGCGATCCTGCTTTTCCGTGACGATATCGGCCACTTCCTGGGCCGCGTCAGGTGCATACCATTTGTCCTCGGAGGCCATTTGCAGGCGCTCCGGCGCAAGTGCCTGAGCATTGTCGTCCTCGACCAGCAAACCCAGGGCGTTGCGTTTAGCAGCATCGCGCAGCAATACCAGGTCGTTCTTACCGGGTGCCAGGCTCGGATCCCATAGGTGCATCTGGTGCCACGACACCGGGCACTGACTGCGACAGGCCAGACGAATCGGCCCGGCGCCGAGATCGGGACCGCGCCCGGCGCGCTCCGCCAGATGCTGCAGCGGAATATTCCAGCCAGAATCCGGGGCGCCCTTTTCGTCGAAATCCAGGTAGAAGAACACCACCGATTTGATCAGCAGCCGCGGGTTGATCAACACGTAAGCCACGCGCATCTGCTGGTCGGCGAACTCGGGCATATTGACGATGCCGTCGAGCAAAGCCTCGAACTCGGGAAAGAGCATTTCCTTGCAGATACCGCCCCGCTCACTAAAGAACATCACGGCCTCGACCATCTGCGCTTTATTCTGCATGCTCATCGGCTTCTCTCTAGACCGGAACAGCGGTCGTGACCGCTTGGCGAGTGGCCCGCGAAAGATCCGCGGACACCCTGTATTTCAGGCGCAATGCCTATGTTTAGGCAAGTCTAGGGGAAAAACCAAAGCCAGCAATGTGACTGGGTTGGCAGTCGTCCTGCCGATGAGTCGAGCAGGCCCGCAGCAGCGTAAAAAGTGTGACGCAATAGCGCATTGCGTCAGTTCTTGACGGTCTTGAGCATCGGTGCCAAGCGCTTTCCCATCTCATCGCCGAGGGCTTGCAGGCCACTCATCGGCCGAATCATCACCTCGAACTCGATGATTTTGCCGTCTTCGTCGAAGCGAATCAGGTCGATGCCCTTGAGTTCGCGGTCGCCGACCCTGGCGCTGAACTCCAATACCACGCTGAGGCCATCGGCCGTTGCCAGCTCGCGGTGATAGGTGAAATCCTCGAACACCTGAATCACGGTATTGAGGATCATCGACACCACGGGGGCGCCAGCATAAGGCTTGAAGGCCATCGGCGAGCGGAACACCGCCTGCGGGTGCAGCAACTGGTGCAGCGCGCGCAGGTCGTTGTTGGCGATCAGTTCATGCCACTGCGCGAGCGCAGCGGCGGCGTTGGATTGCAAGGGTAGCGAAGACATAGAGGGCACCTTTTGTCGTTATATGGCCTGTCCGTTACTGCCGATCAGAGCGCTGCGGCAAGACGCGAGCCCTGATCGATCGCGCGCTTGGCATCCAGTTCCGCGGCGACGTCGGCGCCGCCGATCAAATGCACCCTCTGCCCCGCGGCGAGCAACTCGTCCTGCAACTCGCGCAATGGGTCCTGGCCGGCGCAGACGATGACGGTATCGACCGGCAGCAGCTGCGGCTCGCCTTCGCCGATACGGATATGCAAGCCCTCATCGTC
>CBIHQF010000242.1:0-6357 GCA_966211665.1 uncultured Pseudomonas sp.
GCCACCGCCAGCGCCATCGTCGGCACCATCAACCCGGAGCACCTGAGCCACAATGTCGCCGTCGCCGCCGCGGTGATTCAGGATATTGCCTAAGGGCTCGCGATAAACCCGAGGGGCCAGTGCGCGATATTCGAGCAGCGCCGCCAACCACAAGGAGTCCAGATGCCGCGCACCCTGATCCGCAAGGACCCCAGCAGCTTCAAGACCCTGCAATTGTTCGTCGAAGCCAACCCCGAAAGCCTCAGCTACCAAAGCCTGGGCATGCCGCTGAATTTCGCGCAAATGCTCGAGCGGCGCAAACCGGTGGCGATCGCCAATCCTCAGCATTTCGCCGTGGAGTTGGCCAATCTTGGCGTTTCCGTGCGTTTGACATTGAATTGGCAAGGCCGCGAATACTGGGTACTGGTGCGGCAACGGCGCGCCGATCGCGGCGACGTGGTGCTCAAGCTGATTTCGGGTTACGTGCCGTCCCACGAACTCAACCTGCCCTTGCTCACCGCCCTTCAGGAAGTCGCCGAGGAATGCCTGCTGGAAACCCCGGAAGGCTGGCTGAGCGGCCGTTTCGGGGACACCTGGCTGCCAACGCCCTATCAGAGCAATCTGCGTTATCGGGAAACCGCGCACTTCACTCTCAGCCCGCTGTCCGGCGCCGCGCGCCCAGTGCAATGCGGCAATCTCAAGCTGCTGGAGCGCCCCCGCGCCTATGTGCACCAGCCCACTGCGTCGCTGCAGCTGGTCTATGACCTGCGTCTGGAACTGCCGAAGGAGATCAAACAGCTCAGCCTGATGCATGTCGACGAACATCTGGAAGACGGCCAACTGATCGCCCGTCTCAACCGCGCACGCCCCGACCTCTATCTGATTCCGCTGCACCAGGGCCGCCCCACCGCGGAACTCTTGACTCTCAAACACGGCATATTGACGCCCGCCAGCACCCGCGGCTTATGGCTGGCCGAAAGCTTCGCGCCCCAGGATGGCTGGCTGGTGCGCGACGAGCGTATTCGCTGGAAGGATTGGCTATGCCAACAGCAGCTATCCGCCCAGGCGAAAAGCTCCGCCAAGGCGCGACCGGTGCCGCGCAAGCCGCAGTAGCCAGACGGCGGCGCGAGCAGTTGCCTTATTGCTTGCGGATTTTCTCGACTATCGCAGTGGTCGAGCTGTTTTCCACCAAACCCAGCACGCGCACTTCGCCACCATAGGCAGTGACGATATCGGCACCGACCACCTGCCCGATGCCATAGTCGCCGCCCTTGACCAGCACGTCCGGCTTGATTTCGCGCAGCAGGTTCTCCGGAGTGTCTTCGCTGAAGCTCACCACCCAATCCACCGCACCGAGACCGGCGAGCACGGCCATGCGCCGGTCCACCGAGTTGATCGGCCGGCCCGGGCCTTTCAGGCGGCCGACCGAGGCATCGTCGTTGACCGCCAATACCAGGCGATCGCCCTGGGCGCGGGCCTGCTCCAGATAGGTGACGTGACCGGCATGCAGAATATCGAAGCAGCCATTGGTGAAGACGATCTTCTCGCCATGGGCGCGGGCATCGTCGATGGCGACCAGTAACTGATCCCGGCTCAACACCCCGCGCTCGGAACCGGCCTCGCGCTGTATCGCCCGGCGCAATTCCGGGGCGCTGATGGCCGCGGTACCCAGTTTGCCGACCACTATCCCTGCGGCCAGATTGGCCAAGGCCACGGCCTGGGGCAGCTCCTCACCGGCCGCCAGGCTGGCGGCCAGGGTGGAAATCACCGTGTCGCCTGCACCGGTAACATCGAATACTTCACGGGCGCGGGCAGGTAAATGCAGCGGCGGTTGCTGCGGACGCAGCAGGGTCATGCCATGCTCGCCGCGGGTGATCAGCAGCGCACCCAGTTCCAGCTCGCTCATCAAGGCCGCGCCCTTGGCCACCAACTCGGCCTCGTCGTGGCAATCGCCGACGATGGTCTCGAATTCATGCAAATTGGGCGTGATCAGGCTGGCGCCGCGATAAATGGAGAAATCCTTGCCCTTGGGATCGGCGAGCACGGCGATGTCCTTACTGCGCGCCAACTGCACCAGCGCCTGGTGATTCTGCAGCGCGCCCTTGCCGTAGTCGGATAGCACCAACACCTTGATGCCGACGAGCAATGCTTCGACGCTGCTCGCCATTGCTGCGCCATCGGTGTCGAAACGCTCTTCGAAATCCATGCGTAACAACTGCTGGTGGCGGCTCATCACCCGCAACTTGACGATGGTCGGCTGGTGCTTGATCCGCTGGAAATACGCACTCACCCCGACCGCCTGCAAGCTATCGCTCAGGCTCTCGGCCGCCTCGTCCTCGCCCGTCACGCCGACCAACACCGCAGGCGCACCCAGAGCCGCAATGTTCAACGCGACGTTGGCCGCACCGCCCGGACGATCCTCGATCTGCTCGACCTTTACCACCGGCACCGGCGCTTCCGGAGAAATCCGCGACGTGCCGCCATGCCAATAACGATCGAGCATGACATCGCCCACCACCAGAACGGCGGCCTGGTCGAAATTCGGCATGGACAACTTCATAAAGACTCCGGGGCGGAAAAAATTGCCGGGGATCATAACATCTACCACCGGGCCCTCGCCCTAGTTGCGAGTCGGCCGGCGGATTTGCTCAGCGAGAGCCGGACACGGCGATCGATCTGCGCGATGCGTCAATCCTCGCGCACAACCTCAGACGCTTCGTCCTCGCTTTCGAACTGCTTGGCGTGCAGGCGCGCGTAGTAGCCATTGAGCGCCAAGAGTTCGGCATGGTTGCCGCGCTCGACGATCTGCCCGCGGTCCATTACCAGGATCAGATCGGCCTTTTCGATGGTGGTCAGGCGGTGCGCGATCACCAGGGTCGTGCGCCCTTTCATCACCTCATCCAACGCCCCCTGGATATGCCGTTCGGATTCGGTATCCAGCGCCGAGGTGGCCTCGTCGAGAATCAACAAGGGCGCATCCTTGAGTAGCGCCCGGGCAATCGCCAAACGCTGACGCTGGCCACCGGACAGCAACACGCCGTTTTCCCCGACCAAGGTGTCGTAGCCTTGCGGCATCTGCTCGATAAACTCGGCGGCATAGGCCGACTCGGACGCACGCCGTACATCCTCAAGGGGGGCCCCGGCCAGGTCGCCATAGGCGATATTGTTGGCCACGGTATCGTTGAACAAGGTCACGTGCTGCGTCACCAGGGCGATATGCCGGCGCAGGTTGCGCAGGGTGTAATGCTCGACATCGATACCGTCCAGCAGAATCTGCCCTTGCTCATGGTGGTAAAAGCGCGGAATCAGACCCGCCAGGGTCGACTTGCCACTGCCTGAGCGACCGACCAGCGCGACCATCTGCCCGGGCTCGACGGTAAAGGAGATATTATCCAGCACGGGTTTTTCGGTGCCGGGATAGACGAAGCTCAGGTCGCGCACCTCCAGGCGTCCGCTAACCCGCTCGCGCTCCTCGCTACCCTGATCGGTCTCAGGGGCCTCATCGAGTTGCTCGAAGATACTGTCCGCGGCCGCGAGGCCTTTCTGAATCGTGGCGCTGACTTCGGAAAGCTGTCGAATCGGCTTGGGCAGCAAACCGGCCGCGGTGATATAGGCGACCAGCTCCCCGACTGACGCATCGCCGCGCAGGTACAGCACTAAGTACATCAAGATCGCCATCGCGCTGTATATAACCAGTTGCAGCATGGGCGTATATACCGCCTGGGTGCGGGTCATCTTCAGCGACTTGTTCATGTTATCCGCGCTGGCATGATGAAAGCGCTGCTGCTCATAGGCCTCGCCGCCGAAGCTGCGAACCACCCGATAGCCTTGAATCGTCTCGGAGGCGACATGGGTCACATCGCCCATGGCCACCTGAATTTTCTTGCTCTGTTTACGGAATTTACGACTGGCCGAGCCGACCATCAGGGCAATGATCGGCAGGATGCTGAGCAACACCAGCGTCAGTTTCCAATTCATGTACAGCAGATAGCCGAACAGGAACACCACCGTCAGCCCTTCACGAACCACAACCTTGATCGCGTCAGTAGCGGCGCCCGTGACCATGGTCACGTTATAGGTGATGCGGGAAATCAAATGCCCGGAGTTGTGATTATCGAAATAGCGATTCGGCAAGCTCAGCAGATTGTCGAACAAGGCGCAACGCAGGTCGTGAATCACTCCACGGGCCACTTTCGCGAGATAGTAATTACCCAGGAAAGCGCCTACCCCCTGATAGAGTGCAATGAGTACAATCAATAGCGGCACGCCATAGAGCATCGAAACGCCCAGCATGGTGGCATTTTCGGGATCTTGTAGCCCTTCGAGAAACAGCTTGAGCATATGCGCCAACATCGGCTGGCTGGATGCGAATAGCAGGAATCCGAGGATACTGACGGCAAATGGGACCCAATAGGGCGCCACATATGTCAGCAGGCGCAAATACACTTTAAAACTGGATTGCCGTGCGGCATTGGCCATCTGGTGAGTCCCGTACAACTGCCTAGAGAGATAAGATGCGGATTGTAACAGCGAACGAATTGCAAGATTGGTTAAGCCAAGGCGAGCTACTCGAAAAAGACAGCCGCGGCGCCAAGGTGGTTCGCTTGCCCGACGGCCAGTTGCTGAAGATATTTCGCAGCAGACGTATCCCCCTGATCGCACGCCTGCGACCCGACGCCAGGCGCTTCGCAGAGCGCGCCAGCCGCTTGCAGGAACTCGGCATCAAAACCCCGGATATCCGCGAATGCTGCTGGATCGACCGCGACGAGGCCATCAGCCTTTGTCTCTATCAACCGCTCGAAGGTATTCCACTCGATACCCTGTTTCGCGATTCACGCAGCGAGTTCGATGCTTTGATCCCAAGGCTGGCCAGTTACATTCATCATTTGCACCTGCTTGGTATCTACTTCCGTTCATTGCACTTGGGCAATATTCTGCTTACCGCAGACGGCGGCTTTGGCCTTATCGACTTTCTCGATATCCGTTTCAAGGGGCGCCCGCTGGGTCGCATGCTGGTTCAACGTAATTTTCAGCACCTACATAACTATCTGCTACGGCGCAAAGTTAAAAACTTCCCCTGGGATGAGCTGACCAGCGCCTATGCAGAGGCCAGTAAATCCTCCAACTGATCCAGGCTGAGCCTAACCACGCCCCCCCTGGCAGCCGATTTCCAGGGACAGGTTGTAGACGCGAAAATCGCCACGTCACTCACCCAGACAAAAACAAGTAGCGAGATCCGCTAGTCAGTTGTCAACCCACCCGGCACCCCGCTTTACTCTCGTAGTTTTGCCATACCAGCAGAGCACTAGGCGCTGTTCGCCACGCCATTGCTCATCAACTTCCTGGAAGCCAGGGTCATTGCCAATGAAATAGGCAGCCATGTAATCAGCCAGTCCGCATTGGGTTTTAGCCACAAACCAATTCCATCGGTCAGCAGCGACACACTGGAAAACGTCCATAGTGCCAGCAATGCGCGGCCCAGGGGCTCACTCCGGTTCTGCCAACCTCGGATCGCCGTGGCGCCCCAAAGCAAACAAAACAGCAATAGCCCCGGAATCCCTAAACGCACGCCGGTATCCAAGAAGAAATTGTGCGGATGTTTATAGAGTATTCCCTGAGCCGGCACGAGGATTTCATATTGACTGAAGCCAAAGCCCCACAGCCAATTATCCAGCATCAACCGAAGGCCACCGCTCCATAGCGTCGGGCGGTAGGACATGCCTCGCTGCAGCAGAATTTCCGGATCGACTAGCGCCACGCCCGCGACGAACAAAGCCATCAGAAGGATGGCGAGAAAACCCTTACGCGTCGGCAGAGCGACGACCATCACGACCAGAGTTGCGCATAGTGCGACCCACACGCCACGCGTCTGGCTGAGCCCCAGAAACGCCGCATAGCCGGATGAAGCCGCCAACAGCAGTGCCAATAGCCATGGCTTGCGCCAACCCTGGCCGAATAGAAACGCTCCTATGACCGCCAAGGCGCCCACCGCATGGGCCGCCATGATCGTTTTATCCCAAAGACCTATGGCTATCAGGCGCCCGCTAGCCCGCTGGCCGATCAGGTAGAAATCGACGATGGACAGGATGGCGAATCCTCCGCCAAACAGCACCGCAATCCTTAACTGCGTCTCAAATTGTACTCTCGCACTGAACGCCGCAAGTACCACTCCAAACAATGTCAACACCACGTAAAACGGCAATTTCGCCTTACTGACAGGATCACCGCCACCCTGCGTATACAAGACGAACAGGGTCCATAGAGAAAACATGCCGAACAGCACGACTTCAGGCTGAACCAGTAACGCTCGAAAATCCCGATGAAATAAGGCCAAGAGCGCGGGCAGCCAAAGAAATAAAATTATCAGCTGGTGATAGA
>CBIHQF010000243.1:0-6351 GCA_966211665.1 uncultured Pseudomonas sp.
AGCGTCGTACCCTGCAATGGCAGGGTAAATCGCTGACGCTGCTGCTCGATGTTGGGCATAATCCCCATGCTGCGGAGTACCTGGCGCAGCGCTTGGCAGACAGGCCGGTGAACGGCAGGCGTTTAGCAGTGTTCGGCTTATTGGCCGACAAGGATTTGCCGGGCGTGGTCGCACCTTTGCTGAGCGAGGTGGGCGATTGGGCCATGGCGCCGTTGCCCACCAGTCGCACCCGGCCGGCCGCCGAGCTGCACGCTCATCTACAGGGCCGTGGGGTGCAAGTGGCGGTCTATGATGATGTGAAAGCGGCGTTGCAGGCACAATGTGCACGCGCTTCGGCAGAAGATGAAATTCTGCTGTTCGGATCTTTTTACTGCGTGGCCGAGGCCTTGGATTGGCTGGCTTGCCATGCCAATGGGGACATGCAGGATGGCTTTGCTGGATAAAGGATTGAAGCAGCGCATGGTCGGGGCGCTGGTGCTGGTGGCGCTGGCGGTGATCTTTCTGCCCATGCTGCTGTCGCGCGAAGACGAGTTGCGCCATGTCGTGGTCGATGCGCCCGCGATGCCGCAAGCCCCGGCCATGCCGCAGATCGAGATGCAGCCGGTCATCGTGCCTGATCCACAGATACTGCCCGACGAACCCGTGCCCGAATCCATCGAGCCGGCCGCGACTGCCGCCCAGGCGCCCGCTGCCGAGGCAGCAACCCCTGGTGTCGATGCAACGCCTCCGGCCGCTCGTCTGGATGCCAATAGCCTGCCGGTCAGTTGGTCGGTGCAATTAGCCAGTCTGTCCAGCCGCAGCGGCGCGGAAAGCCTGCAGAAAACCCTACGTACTCAGGGCTACAACGCCTACATCCGCAGCGTCGACGGGATGAACAGGGTGTTTGTAGGTCCTCTGGTCGAGCGTGTGGAAGCCAATCGCCTGCGCGATCAGTTGAATCGCCAGCACAAGCTCAATGGTTTCGTGGTGCGCTTTCAGCCCGAGCGCAGCTAAGCGGTTCGCCTGGGCTTTTCAGCAGCCTGCTAATCCTTTGCTTACTCCCTGCCGGGGGCTCTGTTAAAATGCAGCGCCTTTTCCGTCGGTAATCTGCAACGTGGCATTCACCTGGGTCGATTGGGCGTTTATCGCCATTATTGTCGTATCGAGTTTGATCAGTTTGAGCCGCGGCTTCGTCAAGGAAGCCTTGTCTTTGCTCACCTGGATTATCGCCGGTGCGGTTGCCTGGATGTTCGGTGGCGCATTGTCACAGCACCTCGGCGGATGGATCGAAACACCTTCTGCCCGCGTGATAGCCGCCTGCGCCATACTCTTCATCGTGACCCTGCTGGTCGGGGCGTTGATCAATTACCTGATCGGCGAGCTGATCCGCGTGACCGGTCTATCCGGTACCGATCGCTTTCTAGGCATGGTGTTCGGCGCCGCGCGTGGCGGTTTGCTGGTCGTGGTGCTGGTCGGGCTGTTGAGTCTGGCGCCGGTGCAGGAAGACCCGTGGTGGCGGCAGTCCGCGCTGTTGCCACATTTTTTGATGGTCGCCGACTGGTCGAAAAATCTCATTTTGGGGATGTCCAGTCAGTGGCTCGCCAGCGGTGTCAGCGCACCGGCTGAGCTGCCGTTTAAAGAAGTGCTCTCAGGGCCCAAGCTGCCTTGAGTGCGTTGAAGAATTAGCCTGTTCCATTCAGTAGGGGTTGCGTCACATGTGCGGCATTGTCGGGATCGTCGGTAAATCGAACGTCAATCAGGCGCTGTATGACGGCCTCACCGTCCTCCAGCACCGCGGCCAGGATGCTGCCGGTATCGTCACCAGCCATGATGGCCGGTTGTTTCTACGCAAGGATAACGGTCTGGTGCGCGATGTGTTCCATCAGCGCCATATGCAGCGTCTGGTCGGCCATATGGGTATCGGCCATGTGCGTTATCCGACCGCCGGCAGCTCCAGTTCGGCCGAGGCGCAGCCGTTCTACGTCAACTCGCCTTATGGCATCACCTTGGCGCACAACGGCAATCTGACCAATGTCGAGCAGTTGGCCAAGGAAATCTACGAGTCCGATCTGCGCCATGTGAACACCAATTCCGACTCGGAAGTGCTGCTCAACGTATTCGCCCACGAGTTGGCGCAGCGCGGCAAGTTGCAGCCGAACGAGGAAGACGTATTCGCGGCGGTCAGCGGAGTGCACGAGCGTTGCATCGGCGGCTATGCGGTGGTGGCGATGATCACTGGCTATGGCATCGTCGGTTTCCGCGATCCCCATGGTATTCGTCCGATCGTCTTCGGTCAGCGCCATACCGATGAAGGCGTCGAGTACATGATCGCCTCGGAAAGCGTGTCCCTGGATGTTCTGGGCTTCACCCTGATCCGCGATCTGGCGCCGGGCGAGGCGGTCTACATCACCGAGGACGGCAAGCTGTCGACCCGTCAGTGTGCGAGCAATCCGCAGTTTTCGCCGTGCATCTTCGAGCACGTCTACCTGGCTCGTCCCGACTCGATCATGGACGGTGTCTCGGTGTACAAGGCGCGTTTGCGCATGGGTGAGAAGTTGGCCGATAAGATTCTGCGCGAACGCCCGAATCACGACATCGATGTGGTCATCCCGATTCCGGATACCAGCCGCACCTCGGCGCTGGAGTTGGCCAATCACCTGGGCGTGAAGTTCCGCGAGGGTTTCGTCAAGAACCGTTATATCGGCCGTACCTTCATCATGCCCGGCCAGGCGGCGCGGAAGAAATCCGTGCGGCAGAAACTCAACGCCATCGAGCTGGAATTCCGCGGCAAGAACGTGATGCTGGTGGACGATTCCATCGTGCGCGGTACCACCTGCAAGCAGATCATTCAGATGGCCCGCGAAGCCGGGGCGAAGAACGTCTACTTCTGCTCGGCGGCGCCGGCGGTGCGTTACCCGAACGTCTACGGCATCGACATGCCCAGCGCCCACGAACTGATCGCACACAACCGCAGCACCGAAGAAGTCGCCGAGCTGATCGGCGCCGATTGGCTGGTATATCAGGATTTGCCCGATCTGATCGAAGCCGTCGGTGGCGGCAAGGTGAAGATCGACGCCTTCGATTGCGCGGTATTCGATGGTAAATACGTCACCGGCGATATCGACGAGCATTACCTGAACAAGATCGAGCAGGCGCGCAACGACGCCACCAAGGTCAAGTCTCAGGCGGTCAGCGCGATCATCGATCTGTATAACAACTGAGCTGCAAGCTGCAAGCCGGCCATTTCGGCGATGAGGTAGGGATATGACGCAAGAATGGGAAGCAGGGCGCCTGGATAGCGATCTGCAAGGCGTGGGCTTCGACACCCTGGCGGTGCGCGCCGGGCAGCGGCGCTCGCCGGAAGGCGAACACAGCGAGGCGATTTATCCGACCTCCAGCTATGTGTTCCGCACCGCGGCCGATGCCGCTGCACGCTTTGCCGGCGAGGTGCCGGGTAACGTTTATTCACGCTATACCAACCCCACGGTGCGGGCGTTCGAAGAGCGTATCGCTGCGCTTGAAGGCGCCGAGCAAGCGGTTGCCACGTCCTCGGGCATGTCGGCGATTCTGGCGATGGTCATGAGTCTGTGCAGCGGCGGCGACCATGTGTTGGTGTCGCGCAGTGTCTTCGGCTCGACCATCAGCCTGTTCGAGAAATACCTCAAACGCTTCGGTGTGCAGGTCGATTATGTGCCGCTGGCGGACCTGCAAGCCTGGGCGGATGCCTGCAAACCGAACACCAAATTGCTGTTCGTCGAGTCGCCGTCCAATCCCCTGGCCGAGCTGGTCGATATCGCCGCCTTGGCCGATATCGCTCATGCCAAAGGCGCGTTGTTGGCGGTGGATAACTGTTTCTGCACCCCCGCATTGCAGCAACCGCTGAAGCTCGGTGCGGATATCGTCATGCATTCGGCGACCAAATACATCGATGGTCAGGGCCGCAGCATGGGCGGCGTGGTTGCCGGCCGGGCAGAGTTGATGAAGGAGTTGGTCGGCTTTTTGCGCACTGCGGGGCCGACCCTGAGCCCGTTCAATGCCTGGATATTTCTCAAGGGATTGGAAACCCTGCGCATTCGCATGCAGGCCCACTGTGCCAGTGCCCAACAGTTGGCCGAATGGCTGGAGCGGCAGCCGGGGGTCGAACATGTGTATTACGCCGGTCTGCCCAGCCATCCGCAGCATGAGTTGGCCAAGCGGCAGCAGAGCGCCTTTGGCGCCGTGGTCAGCTTCGAGGTCGCGGGCGGTAAAGAGGCGGCTTGGCGCTTTATCGACGCGACCCGGGTGATTTCCATCACCACCAACCTGGGCGACACCAAAACCACCATCGCTCACCCGGCGACCACTTCCCACGGCCGCTTATCGCCAGCCGAACGTGCCAGCGCCGGGATTCGCGACAATCTGATCCGTATCGCGGTCGGCTTGGAAGATATCGCCGACCTCCAGGCCGATCTGGCGCGCGGTTTGGCTGCGCTCTAAGCGCTACGGGCGAAATGCAAAAGCCTCGGTGAGAACCGAGGCTTTTGGGTTTTCTGGGGCCCGTTTTTTACGGACGCAGGTCGATGGCCGGTTCTTCGGCGGCGCCGGTACCGCTCGAATCGAACAGCTTGGTCGGATCGCTTGGCAGAACGCCCGGCGTGTAATCGCTGCGAACATTGCCGAGTACCCGGATGTCGCTGTATTTCTGCCCGGACAGCGCGGCCATGCCCGCTGCGTCGCGAATCACCGTGGGGCGCAGGAAAACCATCAGGTTGCGCTTGATGCGGCTGTCCTTGGTCGAGCGGAACAGATTGCCCAATAGCGGGATATCGCCGAGCAGCGGCACTTTCGAATGGGTCTGGGTGACGTCGTCCTGGATCAGCCCGCCGAGCACTATCACCTGGCCGTTTTCCGCGAGTATGGTGCTTTTGATCGAGCGCTTATTGGTGATCAGATCCACCGCGTTGACCCCTTGGGTGGTGGGGGCGATGGAGGAGATTTCCTGCTCGATCTCCAGGCGCAAGCTGGCGCCGTCGTTGATGTGCGGGGTGACTTTGAGGGTCACGCCGATATCCTGGCGTTCGATGGTGGTGAACGGGTTGTCCGCCCCTGAGGCGCTGGTGGTGAAGGAGCCGGTCTGGAAGGGGACGTTCTGCCCGACCAGGATTTCCGCTTCCTGATGGTCTAGGGTCAGCAGGCTGGGTGTCGATAGCAGGTTGCTTTTGGTGTTGGACGACAGTGCGGTGATCAGTACGCCGAAGCTGTCGGTGCCCAGGCCGATGATGGCGCCATCTGGCAGGTTGATTGTGTTGGTATTGGTGGTGGTGTCGTTTTCGTTGTTCTGCAGGGTCTGCAACACGGTACCGACCGAGAGTCCCGTATTGGCGAAATTCACCCCGCCCAAACCGCCGCGGTCGCCGCGGGCATCGATCGCCCATTGCACGCCGAGGGCATCGCTCACATCGCCCGATATCTCGACGATCGCGGCTTCCACCATCACCTGGGCGCGCGGTACGTCGAGCTGGCGAACGATATCTTCCAAGGTGGCGACCAGGTCCGGCGGCGCCAGCAATACCAGGGCATTGAGGCTTTCGTCGGCGCGGATCAGGATATTTTGCTGGGGTGCGGTTCCCGCTTCGCCGCCTTCCTGGGTTTTCAGGCCCTCGGAAATTTCGCCGAGGGTTTCCGCCAGGGTCTTGGCATCGTTATGTCGCAGACGGATCACCCGGGTATTGGCCGAGCGACTGGTCGGCGTGTCCAGCGACTGCGCCAGGGCCAGCATCTTCGCCCGAGCGGCTGGCGGGCCCAGCATGATCAGGCGGTTGGTGCGGGCGTCGGCAATCACCTGGATGCTCGAGGCGCCTTTGGCCTGGCCGCGGTCCATGGCGTTCTTCAGCGCTTCCGCGGTGTCCATGACCCAGGCATGCTGCAGATTGAGCACGCTGTAATCGTTCTGGCCTTTCTGATCGAGCTGACGCAACAGGTCTTCGATGCGTTCGATATTGGCGGCGCGGTCGCTGATGATGAGGGCGTTGGCCGAAGTCACGGCCGCCAAATGGCCATATTGCGGTATCAGCGGGCGTAACAGCGGGATCAGTTCCGTTGCCGAACCGTGCTGTACCTGAATCAGACGGGTTTCCAGCCGATCCGGCGCTGCACGCCCCCCTTCGCCGGCGTCGGCCTTGGCCTCGGCATTGGGCACGATGCGCGCTTGATCGCCCTGGGTGATCACGCTGAAGCCATGGGTGGCCATCACCGAGAGAAACAGCTGGTACACCTCGCTCAGCGATAGCGGGGTATTCGAGACCACGCTGACCTGGCCTTTCACCCGGGGGTCGACCACGAAGGTTTCGCCGCTGATCTGCGCGATCTGATCGATGAACTCGCGGATATCGG
>CBIHQF010000244.1:0-6345 GCA_966211665.1 uncultured Pseudomonas sp.
AGGCATAAAAAAACCGGACAGAAGTCCGGTTTTTTTATGCCTCTTGCCGCCGCGTTTGAATCAGGCGGCGACAAAGTTGGCGGGGTAGGCCATGCCCGCATGACTGCCTTGCAGGTCGCTCAAGGTATCGCGTACCACCTGTTTGGCCAGGCACGCGCATTTACCGCACTGGCTGGCAACCCCGAGGGTATTGCGCACTTCTCGATAGCTGCAGCAGCCATCGTAGATGGCTTCGCGTATTTGACCGTCGGTAACACCTTCGCAGAGGCAGACGTACATATAAGGTCCATCGCTGAAGAATGACTATGGGGCGGATGCTAATGCTAATGAGAATGCATGTCAAAAAGGATTTGTTCTTCTGTGTAATGGCACGATAAATGGTCATCGCTCGCCACTGGGGCGGCGAGCGCATCAACGGCCAAAAAGCGGTGGGCGGTGCTCAAAATCGGGGTGTATGATGACCGGCCCTGGAACTGCGCGCCGTGCCTTGCGGCGGTTTGGATTATTCGATCCGGCGCGCGCCAAACCATGACTCAAGGAGATATTCAATGAGCGTACTCGTAGGTAAGCAAGCCCCGGATTTCGACGTTGCCGCGGTACTGGCCAACGGTGAGATCGTCGACAGTTTCACCCTGTCTTCGGCGATCAAAGGCAAATACGGCCTGGTGTTCTTCTACCCGCTGGATTTCACCTTCGTTTGCCCGTCCGAGCTGATCGCTCTGGATCACCGCATTCCTGAATTCCAAGCGCGCAACGTCGAAGTCATCGGCGTATCCATCGACTCCCACTTCACCCACAACGCCTGGCGCAACACGCCGGTCGACAAGGGCGGTATCGGCCCGGTCAAGTACACCCTGGCGGCCGACATCAACCACGCCATCTGCAAGGCCTACGACGTCGAGTCCGAAGGCGGCGTGGCCTTCCGTGGCGCCTTCCTGATCGACACCAACGGCGTGGTGCGCTCGCAGATCGTCAACGACCTGCCGCTGGGCCGCAACATGGACGAGCTGCTGCGTCTGGTCGATGCCCTGCAGTTCACTGAAGAGCACGGCGACGTCTGTCCGGCCAACTGGAAGAAAGGCGACAAAGGCATGACCGCTTCGCCGGAAGGCGTGGCCAAGTACCTGTCCGAGAACGCCGCCAGCCTGTAAGGCTTACGCGTATGCAAAAAAACCGGCTATATGCCGGTTTTTTTGTGGGCTGACGCTTGCTTCCGTCACGCCCTAGCTAAACCGCATCACCATGAATTCGACGAACGATTTCAGCTTGGGCGTCATGTTCCGGTGGGAGGGATATACCAGGTGCATGGGATACGAAGGCAACTCCTGCTCGGGCAGAATCCGCACGAGCCGCCCCGCGGCGATATCGTCGGCGAGCAGTACTTCCGGCTGCATGATTATGCCCATGCCCCGCAGCGCCGCCGCCCTCAATGCTTGGCCGTTATTGACGCGCAGGTTGCCCTTGACCTCCACGTTGCTGGTGCTTTCGTCATCGATGAAGCTCCACTGCGTTTGCGCGATCGAATACGTGAAACCCATGCAGTTATGCGCCTTGAGCTGTTCCGGCGCTTGCACAGTGCCGTGCGCTTCAAGGTATGCGGGGGCGGCGCATACCACTATGCGATAGGGATGCAGCGGTCGGGCGATCAGGCTTGAGTCGGGTAGGCTACCGATGCGAACCGCCACCTCATAACCCTCCTCGACGAGATTGACGATTCGGTCGTTCAGGGTCAGTTCGATCTGCACTTCGGGATATTGAGCGAGGTAATCGTCGATTGCCGCTATTAGCGCATTGGCACCGAAGGATACGGGAGCATTGATGCGCAGCAGGCCGCGTGGGGTCGATTGCAATTCGCTGGCACAGGCATCCGCGGCTTCGACCTCTGCGAGTGCCTGCTTGCAACGTTGGTAATAGATGCGGCCCACTTCCGTCAGGCTTTGGCGCCGCGTGGTGCGATTGAGAAGTCGCGTCTCGAGCCGCTGTTCCAGGGCGGCGATGTGTTTGCCGACCATTGTCGCCGAGATACGGAAATCTTCCGCCGCGGCAGAAAAACTGCCTTTCTCCACGACCCGCACGAACACTTGCATGCTGACCAGTCGATCCACTGTATTGAAAACTCACAGTTGTAGGTGGTTAAACACAATCATCGTTTATTGCATTTCTGTTGCCAATAATACTGTCGCTCAACCGCAAAGAGCCCATGGCAATCAGGAGCAAAAATGAATATCGCAATTATCACAATGCGGGTCGCAACGGCATGCCTCGCTTTCGCATCCACGACAGTCGTTGCCGGCTCCCTGGGAGTATTCACCTCCGGCACCAGCGGCTTCGATACACACACCTTCTATTATGACGACGGTGAAGAAGTCACTTTGATCGATACGCAGTTCTTGCCGAGCCTCACCGAGGCGATGGTCGAAGAGATCAAGAGCAAGACCTCATCGCCGATTACACGGGTTATCGTGACCCATGCCAATCCGGATAAATTCAATGGCTTGCCTTACCTGCACAGGCTCGGTATCGAGTCGATGACAAGCGCGGCGGTTGCTGGCGAGATGCCGCTGGTGCATGCGTACAAGGAACACTTCTGGATCCATGAAGCCCAGGCGTTCGAACCCGGTACCTATCCGGCTTTCGAGAATGCCAGAACGGTTTTCAGTAAATCCTCGACGATTGCTCTGAAGTCCGGCGAAACCCTTACCCTGTTCGAGCTGGATAACCCGGGCGTGGCCAACCATCAGGTCGTGGTGCGCATCGACGAGACGGGGGATCTGATCGTCGGCGATCTAGTGCATACGAAAGCTCATCTCTGGCTTGAAGGCGGCCTGCAGCAAGGCAAGCCGCATGCCGATCTGCAACGCTGGTCCGACGCGGTCGGCGAATTGCAGCCCCTGTCGGCTGGCAAACCGGACGCGAAAGTCTACGGAGGACGTGGTGACTTCATCGCCGTTGCCGATGCCATCAAGGAGCAGCAGCGCTATTTGAAGCAGGCGCAGGCGCTGGTAACCGGCTATATCGCCGAGCTGGGGGCAAGGAGGGGCGAGTTGCGCGACGGACAAAAGAAGGCGGCGCATTACCAGGAACTCGAGAAGCGTTTCTCCGCCGCTTTCCCGGATTACAAGCTGCCTTATATGGTCGGATACAGCGTATATGGGCTCTTGAATACGCTGACGGAATAGAGAGGGCAACTCGCGCCCAGTCGGCGTCGTAGCTCGACAGACCAACATAGGCGCAGCGCGGTATCGGCGCAGCAGGTGGTTTCCACCCGGCTTAGGCGGTGACAGAGAGTCGCCGCCTAAGCCGGGTAAAGCGCTTCAGTCGCCGAAGTCTTCCCAGCCGCCCATTTCCTTCCAGCGGTTGACGATGCCGCAGAACAGCTCCGCGGTTTTCTCGGTGTCGTAGCGCGCCGAGTGGGCTTCGCGGCCGTCGAATTCGATACCCGCCGCCTGGCAGGCTTTGGCCAATACGGTCTGGCCGTAGGCCAGGCCGGCGAGGGTCGCGGTATCGAAGCTGGAGAAGGGGTGGAAGGGGTTGCGCTTGAGGTCGCAGCGCATTACCGCGGCATTCAGAAAGCCCAGGTCGAAGCTGCTGTTGTGGCCGACCAGGATCGCCCGCTTGCAACCGTTGGCCTTCAGCGATTTACGCAGGCTGCGGAAGATTTCCGTCAGCGCGTGTTCTTCGCTGACCGCCATGCGTAGCGGGTGGTCGAGCTTGATCCCGGTAAAGTCCAGCGCCGCCTGTTCGATATTGGCGCCTGCGAATGGCTCGATGCGGAAGAAATGGGTGTGGTCGGGGTAGAGGAGACCTTGTTCGTCCATTGCAATGGTGGTCGCGGCGATTTCCAGCAGGGCATCGGTGGCGCAGTTGAAACCGCCGGTTTCCACGTCCACCACCACTGGCAGGTAGCCACGAAAGCGCGCGGCCATGGGGTGGCACGGCCCCGAGGGGGCATTATTGTCCTGATCGTCTTCGTACAGGTCTTCGCTCACAGGGAGGCCTCCAACAGGCGCCAGCGCAGGGTTTCGCCGGCGCGCAGCGGGACTACGCTCTGGTCGCCCAGGGGCAGGGTGCTCGGTGCGGTCCATTCTTCGCGTACCAGGGTGATGGTTTCGCTGTTGCGCGGCAGGCCGTAGAAGTCCGGGCCGTGCTGGCTGGCGAAGGCTTCCAGCTTGTCCAGCGCGTTGCGTTGCTCGAACGCCTCGGCATACAGCTCGATCGCGGCATAGGCGGTGTAGCAGCCGGCGCAGCCGCAGGCGGCTTCCTTGGCGTGGCGGGCGTGGGGCGCCGAGTCGGTGCCGAGGAAGAACTTGGCGTTGCCGCCGGTGGCCGCGTCGAGCAGGGCTTCCTGATGCACGTTGCGCTTGAGAATCGGCAGGCAATAGAAGTGCGGGCGGATGCCGCCGACCAGCATGTGGTTGCGGTTGTACAGCAGGTGGTGGGCTGTGATGGTCGCGCCGACATTGGCCGGGGCTGCTTTGACGAACTCCACCGCATCGCCGGTGGTGATATGTTCGAACACCACTTTCAGCGTCGGGAAGCGCTCGACCACCGGGCTCAGTTGCTCGTCGATAAAGAATTTTTCGCGGTCGAATACATCGACCTCGCCGCGGGTCACTTCGCCATGCACCAGCAGGGGCAGACCGACTTCGGCCATGGCTTCGAGCGCCGGGTAGATCTTCTCGATCGCGGTGACGCCGGAGTCTGAGTTGGTGGTCGCGCCGGCGGGATAGAGCTTGGCCGCATGCACGAAGCCGGCGGCCTTGGCCTGGCGTACGTCCTCGGGGCTGGTGTTATCGGTGAGATAGAGCACCATCAGCGGCTCGAAGCGGCTAGCCGCCGGGCGCGCGGCGAGGATGCGCTGGCGATAGGCGTCGGCCTCGGCGGCATTGCGCACCGGCGGCACCAGGTTGGGCATGATGATCGCGCGGCCGAAGGTGCGGGCGACATCGGCGACGGTATGTGGCAGTACGGCACCATCGCGCAGATGAATGTGCCAGTCGTCGGGTCGCAGCAAAGTGAGGCGGTCGGTCATGGGGGCTTCCAGGCGGGTAAAACGTGCGGCGAATGCTACCGGAAAAGCCTTGCCGGGGCACGCCGAAAGCGGCCCCGGGGCGACAAAGCGGGTCCGGCACCCTGCTTTCCGGCTCTGCGGGAAAACCAATCGGGCCTCAAGTATTCGCGCGCGCCACCGATACCCAGAGGGAACGCCGTTATTCCTAGTGGAGCCTGCCGTGCGCCAGCCAACCCTCGTCTTGCTCAGCCTCTTCGTCAGCCTGCCGCTATGTTTGCCGGCGTGGGGCATCAGCTTTCAGACACGCTTGGAAAAAGTCGAATGGCAGGTCGAGGGCGATCAATTCGAATGCCGCTTGTCGCAGCCCGTTACAGATTTCGGCGCGGGTGAGTTCGTCCGCCGTGCCGGCGAGCAGGTGACCTTTCGTCTGCAAGCGCGCGAGCGTTGGCTGGGCACGGGTTCCGCGCTGCTCTTGGCGGCGGCGGCGCCCTGGCAGCCGGGGCGCGGCGATATCAATCTGGGCGTGGTGACGGTGGGCGCTGGCGAAGTGCCGTTCAACAGCACCGAGGAGCAAGGCGCGCGCTTGCTTACCGGCTTGCTGGAGGGCCGCAGCCCCTTGGTCAGGCATCGCACCCAGCACGGCGGCGAGGGACTGGAAGTGCGCCTGCTGCCGGTCAAGTTCCGCAAGGCCTATGACGACTACCTGGGCTGCACGGCCAAGCTGTTGCCGGTGAATTTCGATCAAGTGCGTCAGTCCAGCGTCGGCTTCCCTGGCGGCGGGGTGGATCTGGATCCGCAGGCCAAGGCCAAGCTGGATATCGTCCTGACCTTTCTCAAAGCCGACCCCAGCGTCAATCGCATCCAGCTCGACGGTCACGCCGACAACAGCGGCAATCGCCTGACCAATCGCGACTTGTCGCGGCGTCGCGCACAAGCGGTGATGGAGTACCTCAAGGCCAACGGCGTGCCGGCAGAGAACATCACCATGCGTTTCCACGGCGAGCGTTATCCGCTGGTGCGCAATAGCAGCGAAGCCAATCGGGCGAAAAACCGTCGGGTCAGCATCCTCCTCGACCGTGCGCCTGAAGCGCAATCGACGGCTCCCACCGAGCCTGCGACCAGCTCCTGAGTCCGGCACGCAGCCTCCTTAGTCGACGCCTGATCGCCCAAACGGTCGCGGCCCTGTAAATTGACCGCCAAGGCCAGTAGAATCACGGGTTTTCCCGCACAACCCCGTGGAGTTGATGGCATGGCCGACGTAAACAAGGTAGTCCTGGCATATTCCGGTGGCCTGGACACCTCGGTGATCCTCAAGTGGCTGCAAGATACCTATA
>CBIHQF010000245.1:0-6341 GCA_966211665.1 uncultured Pseudomonas sp.
TGCTGATAGCGCGACCACAGTTGTTTGAAGCGCTGCGAGTGTTTCAGGTGTTCGGCCGAGACCACTTGCGGCATTACCCGGCTGATCGAGGCTTCGATATCGATGGCCGGATAGTGCCCTTCTTCGGCGAAGCGCCGCGACAGCACGATATGACCATCGAGCACCCCGCGCGCGGCGTCGGCGATCGGATCCTGCTGATCGTCGCCCTCGCTCAGTACGGTGTAGAACGCGGTGATCGAGCCCCCACCCGCTTCGGCATTGCCGGCCCGCTCGACCAGTTTCGGCAGTTTGGCGAACACCGAGGGCGGGTAGCCCTTGGTCGCCGGCGGCTCGCCGATGGCCAGGGCGATTTCGCGCTGGGCCTGGGCGAAACGGGTCAGCGAGTCCATCAGCAGCAGGACGTTCTTGCCCTTATCGCGGAAGTATTCGGCGATCCGCGTGCAGTACATGGCCGCGCGCAAACGCATCAGCGGCGCCTCGTCGGCCGGCGAGGCGACCACCACCGAGCGCTTGAGACCTTCCTCGCCGAGGATCTCGTCGATGAACTCCTTGACCTCGCGACCGCGTTCGCCGATCAGCCCGACCACGATGATATCGGCCTCGGTAAAGCGGGTCATCATGCCGAGCAGCACGCTCTTGCCGACTCCGGTGCCGGCGAACAGACCGAGGCGCTGGCCACGGCCGACCGTAAGCAGACCGTTGATGCTGCGGATTCCCACATCCAACGGCTGGCTGATCGGGTGGCGGTTGAGCGGGTTGATCGTCGGGCCGTCCAGCGGCACCCAGTCCTCGGCCTTCATCCCGCCCTTGCCGTCGAGGGCGCGGCCGGTGCCGTCGAGCACCCGGCCGAGCATCGACATGCCCATCGGCAGGCGTCCGGTATCGGGCAGCGGCACCACCCGCGCACCCGGCGCGATCCCGGCCAGACTGCCGACCGGCATCAGGAAGATTTTGCCGCTGGAAAAACCCATCACCTCGGCCTCGACCTGCACCGGCTGATAGCTGTCGTCGTTGATTACCAGGCAGCGGCTGCCCAAGGCCGCGCGCAGCCCTTCGGCCTCGAGGGTCAGCCCGACCATGCGCAGCAAACGTCCCTCCATCACCGGCTGGCTGGGCAGTTGGATCGCTTCGCTGTAACCGGCCAGGCGCTTGGCGAAACTGGTGCGTTCAAGGCGCATTGCCGGGCTCCTGCGCGGCGTCCAGGTCCAGGCTCAAATCGGCTGCCGGCACATGGGCCGCCTGTTCGCGCTGTTGCTCGAATAATTGCTTGAGCACTTGACCGAGACGGGTTTCGACGCTCGCATCGATGCGGCTGTGTTCGGTTTCGACCCGGCAACCGCCCGGCATCAGGGTCTCGTCCTCGAGAATGCGCCAGCTTTCCTCATGGCGCTCGCGCAAGGCCTTGACCATCTCGAAGTCCTGCGGGTTGAGGTGGATACGAATGTTGTCGGCGCCCATGGGCAGTATTTTCAGGGCCTCGCGCAATACTTGGCGGATCTGGCTGGAATCGCTGCTTAGCTCACGGCGGATGACCTGGCGCGCCATATGGCTGACCAAATCCACCAGCGCCGCTTCCATCTGTTGGTCCTGCTCGGCGATGGGGTCGAGCAGTTGCGTCATCAGGCGCTCGAGCGCATTCAACTTGGCGCCAAGGGCGGTATCGGCTTCTTGCTTGGCTTTCAATTGGCCAGCGTGGAAACCGTCCTTCTCGCCGGTGGCGAAGCCTTCGTTGTAGGCATCCTGGCGAATCGCCTCCAGCTCATCCAACGTCAAGGGTTTGACGTCTTCCAACGCCACCTCTTCGCTTTCGGCATGGGCCGTCGCCTCGGGCTCGGCAGCGACCAACGTCGGCTGCTCCGCCGCCTCATCGGGCGCCTCGCCGTCTTCGGCGTCGTCGAAACTGGGTAGCGACCAACGGTCGAAACCGCTGATGTCTTTAGCGCGAATCAACTCGCTGGGTACTTCTTTGGCCGCCATGCTGGATATCCTGTAGCCGCGCGGATCAGCGGGCTGTTAAACCATTTCTTCGCCGCCCTTGCCACCGAGCACGATTTCTCCGGCTTCGGCCATGCGGCGGGCGATGGTGAGGATTTCTTTCTGCGCCGTTTCCACGTCGCTGACGCGTACCGGGCCCTTGGCCTCCAGATCGTCGCGCAACAGCTCTGCCGCCCGTTTGGACATGTTCTTGAAGACCTTTTCCTTGATCGCCTCGTCGGCACCTTTGAGCGCCAGCACCAGCACATCCGAGGAGACCTCGCGCAGCAACGCCTGGATGCCGCGGTCGTCGACATCGGCCAGGTTGTCGAAGACGAACATCAAATCTTCGATTTGCGACGAGAGATCCTCGTCGACCTCGCGGATCGAGTCCATCAACTGGCCTTCGATCGAGCTGTCGAGGAAGTTCATGATATCGGCGGCGCGTTTGACGCCGCCCATGGTCGCCCGCGTAGTGCTGGCGCTGCCGGAGAACTGTTTCTCGAGGATCTGGTTGAGTTCCTTGAGGGCCGAGGGTTGTACGGTATTCAGCGAGGAGACGCGCAGGACGATATCCAGGCGCACCTTATGGTCGAAATGGCCGAGCACTTCGCCGGCCTGATCGGGGTCGAGATAAGCGACCACGATCGCCTGGATTTGCGGGTGTTCGTAACGGATCACATCGGCCACCGCGCGCGGCTCCATCCATTTCAGGCTATCCAGGCCGCTGGTGCTGCCGCCCAGGAGGATGCGGTCGATCAGGTTGCCGGCTTTGTCTTCGCCGAGGGCCTGGGTCAGCATCTTGCGGATATAGCCATCGGCGCCGACGCCCAGGCTGGTCTGGTCGCCGACGATCTCGACGAACTCACCCATGACCTTCTCGACCTGCTCGCGGTGCACGTTGCGCATGCCGGCCATGGCCACGCCGACCCGTTGCACTTCCTTGGGCCCGAGGTGACGCAGTACCTGCGCGGCGTCGGTCTCGCCGAGCGAGAGCAGGAGGATGGCGGCCTTGTCGACCTTGCTCAATTTGGCGATGCGGGCGTTATCGTTACTCATCGGCGTTGATCCACTCTTTCACGACCTGGGCGACGCGACCCGGGTCTTCCGCAACCAGATTCTTGATCGCATTCAATTGTCCATCATACCCCTCGCTCGGGCTCGGCAGGAGGATGCTTTGCGGCCCGCCCAGGCTGACCCGATCCTCGGACAACTCGCCGTTCAGGCCGCCCATATCGCCGAGTTCGGCATCGTCGCCACGGCCATCGCGCAGTGACTTGCCATTGCCCGCGTTGGTGATGTTCTTCATCACCGGGCGCAGCACGAACCACACCAGGATGAATATCAGCAATGCCGGCATCAATTGTTTCAGCACACCCAGCGCCATCATGAAGATTTCGCTCTGATACCAGGGCAGCGCAACGATTTCTTCGCCCGGCGCAGCCGAGAACGGCGTATTGATCACGCTGACGCTGTCGCCGCGGCTGGCATCGAAGCCGACCGAGTCCTGCACCAGACGGGTAAAGCGCGCCAGATCGTCGCTGCTCCAGGGCACCCGGGTGGTTTCGCCGGTGGCCGCGTCGACTTTCAATTGATCGTCCACCACCACCGCCACCGACAGCCGCCGCAAGCGACCCTGCTGCTGCTTGGTGTAACTGATCGAGCGGTCCAGCTCGAAATTGCGCGTCGATTGCTCGCGCTTGTCGGCCGGGTAAGGCGCCAACATCGGTTGGCCGGTGGCCTTGTCGATGATTTGTTCGCCATTGGCGTCGAGTAACGGCTGGCCCGGGGCGACAGCCGCGGCTACCGCAGCGCCGGCGGCCTGCTCAGGTGCGGCAGCGGCGCCCGGCGGCTGGTTGCTGATGGCGCCGGGCACGCCTTGCGGCGGCAAACTGCTGGTGCGTTGCTCGTTGACCTGTTGCTCGCTGCGCAGCGCCGGTTGATCCGGGTTGAACATCTCGGAAGTCGATTCGACCGCGCTGAAATCCACGTCCGCGGAAACTTCGGCCTTGTAACGACCGGCGCCAAGCACCGGTTGCAGAATATTGTGCACGCGCTGGATGAAAAGGCTCTCCACGCGCCGGCTGTAGTCGAACTGCTTGCCGGCCATACTCAGCTCGGACAGCTCCTGCTGATCGGACAGCAGGTTGCCCTTCTGGTCGACCACGGTGACCTGCGCCTTGTCCATCTCCGGCACGCTGCTGGCGACCAGGTTGACGATCGCCATCACCTGGCTCGGCTCCAGCGCCCGCCCGGAATACAACTCGACCAGCACCGAGGCGCTGGGCTTGCGCTCGTCGCGCACGAATACCGAACTTTTCGGAATGGCCAGATGGACCCGTGCGCTCTTGACGTTATTCAGGCTGGACACGGTGCGCGCCAATTCGCCTTCCAGACCGCGGCGGTAGCGGGTCGCCTCCATGAACTGGCTGGTGCCCAGGCCCTGCTCCTGGTCGAGGATCTCGAAGCCCACGCTGTTATCGCGCGGCGCCACGCCGGCGGCGGCCAGACGCATGCGCGCGCGGGCCAGATCCTCGGACTTGACCAACAGAGCGCCGGAATTGGGTTCAACGGTGTATTGAATATCCGAGGCGGACAGGGTCTCCATGACCTGGCTGGCGTCCATACCCTCGAGGCTGCCATACAGCGGACGGTAATCCGGCTGTTGCGACCAGAGCACCACGGCGAAACCGATCGCCACGCTGGCCGCCAGGCCGACCAACAGGCCGATCTGCCGCAACATCGACATATCGGAAAGGTTTTCCAGAAAGGTCAGGCCGAAGAGCGGTTTCTTCGACTCGTCGCCATCCAGAGTGGCGGGTACGTTTGCAGCGGCGGCTTCGGCCATGATCTAGCACCTATCCTTAAACGGGCATCTGCATGATGTCTTGGTAGGCCTGAACCAGCTTATTGCGAACCTGGGTCATGGCCTGGAAGGACACACTGGCTTTTTGCGAGGCGATCATCACATCGGTGAGATCCACGCCGCTTTTACCCATCTCGAAGGCGGTCGCCAGTTGACTGGAGGCCTGCTGGGTTTCGTTGACCTTATTGACCGCTTGGCCGAGCATTTCCGAGAAACTCGGCGCGCCCGGCTCCGGGACGCTGGTCACCGGCTTTTGCCGGGCCATTGCCTCGGTTTGCATGGAACGCATTTCCAACATCAGGCGATTGAATTCAACACCCTGGCTCATGATCTTTCCTCCACGACCGCAGATTTTTGACGCTATGCGGTTTGATGCAGGGATGTTTGCAACAAGGGTGCCAGATAGTGGCAGCCACAAGCTTCAAGCCATAAGCGGCAAGAAAAAACGACCGTAGGATTGGGTTAGGACCGTAGGGCCGTAGCATGGGTTAGCCGCACGTAGCAATTATCCGACATCACGCCACAAGGGATGCGGCGGCGTAACCCATCATCGGCGCAACGCGGTAAATCGCTTGGTGGGTTACGCGCCGCGCCGCCATCGCATTTAGATTAACGACAGGCGTACCGCGCCGCTAACCCGCCTACGAAGCTAGCTGGCGAACAGATAAGCCTCCACATCCATCCCCGCATCGCGCATCTGCGCCAGCTTGTAACGCAGGGTGCGCGGGCTGATGCCCAGGCGTTCGGCGGCTTCTTTGCGGCGGCCGCGTTCGGCGCGCAGGGTGTCGATGATCATCTGGAACTCGTGGCGGCGCATGTCGTCGCCCAGGGCGCCCGCCTCCGCCGCCTGCTCGACCGGCAGGGGCGCCGGTGCGCTGGCCGGCACCATGCTCAGCAGCGGCGCGGCGACAGCGGGCGCAACGCCGATGGGCGCGCTCAGGCAGAGATCCTGGGGCTGGATCAAACCGCCCTGCTGCAGGATCAGCGCGCGTTGGATGGCGTTATCCAACTCGCGCACGTTGCCCGGCCACGGGTGGCGGATCAGGCCGGCCTGGGCCTGGGGCGACAGACGCACGGGCGCGTGATTCATTTTTTTGACGTACTTGGTCAACAGGCGCTCGGCCAGCGGCAGGATATCCGCCGGGCGCTCGCGCAACGGTCGCCAGGCCAGCGGAAATACCGACAGACGATAATAGAGGTCCTCACGAAAACGCCCCGCCGCCACTTCGCCGGCCAGGTCGCGGTTACTGGTGGCCAGCACCCGAATGTCCAGGGTGATGGGTTTACGCGCGCCGACCCGTTCCACTTCGCGCTCCTGCAATACGCGCAGCAACTTGGCCTGCAAACCGAGGGGCATTTCGGAAATCTCATCGAGCAGTATGGTGCCGTCGTCGGCCATCTCGAACTTGCCCGGCGCACTGGCGATAGCGCCGGTAAAGGCGCCTTTCTCGTGGCCGAACAGCGTCGCCTCGAGCATGTTGTCGGGGATCGCCGCGCAGTT
>CBIHQF010000246.1:0-6333 GCA_966211665.1 uncultured Pseudomonas sp.
CCCGGCGCACCCTACCTATTGCGGCCCCCGCAAACAGGGCCAGTGTTCCAAGCGCCCCACGCAATACGTAATTGCTACATAGCCTAATTTTTGACGCTATTGGTGCGTGTCGCTGTTAGCTGCTCGCAACCGCGGCGGGTTCGCGGGGTTGCCAACCACCGCCGAGCGCCTTGAAGGCCGCGACCGCGGCGCGTGCCGATTCGGTTTGCGCCTGGGCCCGCGCGTCGGCGGCACGCAGCAGGTTTTCGTCGGCTTGCAGCACCTCGATCAGGCTGACGACGCCTTTCTGGTAAGCCGCAAAGGAGGCCTCCCGCGCGCGGCCGAGCGAGTCCACGCCCTGGGCGAGCGCGCCCGCCTGCTGCTCGCGTTTGACCAGGGCCGAGAAGGCGTTTTCCACATCCTCGGTAGCCCGCAGCACGGCCAGTCGATAGGCCGCCAGCAGCTCGGCCTCCTGCCCCCGGGCCAGCTCGATCTGCGCATCGATGCGGCCGAAATCGAACAGACGCCAGCGCAGGCCCAACACGCCAGCGGCCTGACTGGCGGCGTTGCTGAACAGGTTGCCACTGGACACCGATGTCGCACTGCCGATCAGCCCGCTCAGGGAGAGTTTGGGGTAGTACTCCGCGATGGCCACGCCGATACGCGCGTTCGCCGCGGCCAGTTGACGCTCGGCCGCGATCAGGTCGGGGCGGCGCCTGAGCAACTCGCCCGGCGATCCCGTCGCCCCTATCCGCGGGGCGGCCGGGATGGCGCCGGTTTCGACCAGCTCGGTCCGATGCGTACCGGGCGGCGATCCGAGCATGACGTCCAGTGCGTTCATCGCCGTATCCAGGCCCATTTCCAGCACGGGTATGGATGCCAGAACCTGGGCCAGCGCGCCTTCGACCTGGCGCACCTGCAGCTCGGCCGCCACCCCCTTGCTATACAGCAGCTGGATGGTGGCGAGCAGTTCCTGCTGCGTGCGCACCTGCCCGCGGGCGACCTCGAGGCGGGTTTGCAAACCACGGATGCTGATATAGGTATCGGCGGTCTGCGCCGCCACCGCCAGTCGTGTCGCGGCAGCGCCCGCCTCCGAGGCCCGATACTCGGCAAGCGCCGCTTCGCGCCCACGACGCAGGCCACCGAACACGTCCAGTTCCCAGCTCGCGCCGAGATTGACCTCGAAGGCATTGCCGTAGCGGTCGAAAGCCGGCGTCGAGTCCAGAACCTGTCCCAGCGGCGTTTCCAGCGATTGCCGGCCCCGGGCCGCCTGACCGTTGAGATTGCCGGCGGGCAACAAGGCGGCATTCGCCGCTCCGAGCCCGGCGCGCGCTTGCGCGACGCGAGCCGAGGCCTGCGCGAGATCGAGGTTCTGGTGTAGGGCCAGGGTTACGAATCGAGTCAGTTGCGGGTCGCCGAATCCCGCCCACCAGGCGACGAGGTCGGCGCTGGCGGCAGCATGCCGTCGGTCAATTGCCGCCTGCCTCAGGTACTTTTCCGGCAGGGGCGTAGCGGGTTGGATGTAGTCGGGACCGACTGCGCAGCCCGCCGAGAGGCTGGCAAGGATAAGCATGGCGATGGGGCGTTTGGGCAGCATGGGCTTCTTCCGCAGCAGGAGATGGGAGCTGGCTTAAGTAACAGGCATTTAGTGACCATAATACATATTAGTCACTTGTTGTCCATTCCCAAGACGAGCTGTAGGCTATGGGCCATGAGCCAGACACCCCCCCATTCAGTTTCGACACGCGGCCCAGCGGATCACGATGTGCGCGACCAGATCGTTGCCGCGGCCACCGAACACTTCAGCCGCTACGGTTACGAGAAGACCACCGTCTCCGATCTCGCCAAAGCCATCGGTTTCTCCAAGGCTTACATCTACAAGTTCTTCGAATCCAAGCAGGCGATTGGCGAAATGATCTGCGCGGGTTGCCTGAGCCAGATCGAAGCCGAGGTCAGAGCGGCCGTCGACGAGGCCGATCGGCCGCCGGAGAAGCTGCGGCGGATGTTCAAGGCGATCGTCGAGGCCAGCCTTCGCCTGTTTTTCCAGGACCGCAAGCTCTATGAGATCGCATCCTCGGCGGCAACCGAGGGCTGGCAGGCGGCGTCCGAATACGAAAAGCGCATCCGGAAATTGCTGCAGGACATCCTGCAGGAAGGCCGACAAAGCGGAGACTTCGAGCGCAAGACGCCGCTCGACGAAGTGGTGATGGCGATCTACCTGATCATGCGCCCCTACCTCAACCCGCTGCTCTTGCAGCATAGCTTCGGTCATACCGACGAGGCGCCGGCCCTGCTTTCCGCTCTGGCACTGCGCAGCCTGTCGCCCTGATGCAGCGAATCGCATTGTGACCATTGACTAAATTAGTCACTAGATACAAAGTAAGAGTCCCAATCCATTTCTCAATGGGACTCCTATGCGTCGGCGCCGCCTCGTTTTACCCACCCTTATCTGTGCATTGCCGTTTGCCTTGGTCGCTTGCGGCGAAAAAACGCCATCCGACCCGCGCACCGAAGCGCCGCTGGTACGTGCCGTTATCGTCCAGGATGCGACCGCTGCGTCGCGCGCCTTCACCGGCACCGTAGCCGCCCGGGTCCAGAGCGACCTGGGCTTTCGCGTCTCCGGCAAGGTACTGGAGCGGCTGGTGGATACGGGACAAAGCGTCAAACGCGGCCAGCCGCTGATGCGTATCGACCCCGTCGACCTGCAGCTCGCCGCCCATGCGCAGCGCGGAGCGGTCGCCGCGGCGCGAGCACTGGCGCAACAGACATCGGAAGATGAAGCCCGCTACCGCGAGTTACGCGGAACCGGCGCGATATCGGCTTCAGCCTATGATCGCTTCAAGGCCGCGGCGGATGCCGCCAAAGCCCAGCTCAGTGCGGCCGAGGCCCAAGCCGAAGTGGCCCGCAACGCGACCCGTTATGCCGAGTTGATGGCCGATGCCGATGGCATCGTCATGGAAACCCTGGTCGAACCCGGCCAGGTCGTCAGCGCCGGCCAGGTCGCGGTGCGCGTGGCCCACGCCGGCCCCCGCGAAGCCGTCATCCAGCTGCCGGAAACCCTACGCCCCGCGGTCGGCTCCATCGCCCAGGCCACGCTCTTCGGTAAAGAGGACGTAAGCGTTCCGAGCCGGCTGCGCCAGCTTTCGGATGTGGCGAACCGCCTGACCCGCACGTTCGAGGCGCGCTATGTATTGCAAGGCGAGCTGGCCAACGCGCCCTTGGGCACCACTGTCACCCTGCAAATTCCGGATGGCGGGCCCCTCGCGCAAGGCGACGTGCAAGTGCCGATAGGCGCCCTGTTCGATGCGGGCAAAGGGCCGGGCGTGTGGGTGATCGACGGCGAGCCGGCAACGGTGACGTGGCGAGCGGTGACGGTCGAGCGCCTGGGCGACGATAGCGCGCGCGTCGCCGGCCAGCTCGAGCGAGGCGCGCGGATAGTCGCGCTCGGCGCGCACTTGCTGCGCGAAGGTCAGCAGGTGCGGTTGGCCGATCAGGCCGCAATCGCGGCGGCCGAGGGAGTCCGCCCATGAGCGAAGGCCGTTTCAATCTGTCGGCGCTCGCCGTACGCGAGCGCGCCATCACCCTGTTTCTGGTCTGCCTGATCTCCCTGGCCGGAATCGTTGCGTTCTTCAAGCTGGGCCGGGCGGAAGACCCCGCCTTCACGGTCAAGGTGATGACCATCGTCACCGCCTGGCCCGGCGCCACCGCTCAGGAAATGCAGGACCAGGTCGCCGAGAAGATCGAAAAGCGCCTGCAGGAGCTGCGCTGGTACGACCGCAGCGAGACCTACACCAGGCCCGGCCTGGCGTTCACCACCTTGACCCTGCTCGATACCACACCGCCTGGGCAAGTGCAGGAGCAGTTCTACCAAGCGCGCAAAAAAGTCGGCGACGAGGCCATCGGCCTGCCGGCCGGGGTGATCGGGCCGATGGTCAACGACGAATACGCGGACGTCACCTTTGCCCTGTATGCGCTCAAGGCCAAGGGCGAACCGCAGCGTTTGCTGGCGCGCGACGCGGAGACGCTGCGCCAGCGGCTGCTGCACGTGCCGGGGGTGAAGAAGGTCAATATCGTCGGCGAGCGGCCCGAGCGCGTCTATGTCGAATTCGCCCATGAGCGCCTGGCGACCTTGGGTATCGGCCCGCAACAGGTGTTCGCCGCGCTCAACAGCCAGAATGCCCTGACCCCGGCCGGCTCGGTGGAAACCCGGGGGCCGCAGGTATTCGTTCGCCTGGACGGCGCTTTCGATGAATTGCAGAAAATCCGCGACACGCCGATCGTGGCCCAGGGGCGCACGCTCAAACTATCGGACATCGCCACGGTAAAGCGTGGCTATGAAGACCCGGCGACCTTGTTGATCCGCAACGGCGGCGAACCGGCCCTGCTGCTGGGCATCGTCATGCGCGAGGGTTGGAACGGGCTCGACCTGGGCAAGGCGCTGGACAGCGAGGTGCGTGCGATCAATGCCGAGCTGCCGCTGGGCATGAGCCTGAGCAAGGTCACCGACCAGGCCGTCAACATCAGCACGGCGGTCGATGAGTTCATGATCAAGTTCTTCGTCGCGCTGCTGGTGGTGATGCTGGTGAGCTTCGTCAGCATGGGCTGGCGCGTGGGCATCGTGGTCGCCGCGGCCGTGCCGCTGACGCTGGCGATGGTCTTTATGGTGATGGCGGCGACCGGCAAGAACTTCGACCGCATCACCCTGGGTTCACTGATCCTGGCGCTGGGCCTGCTGGTGGACGACGCCATCATCGCCATCGAAATGATGGTGGTGAAGATGGAGGAAGGTTACAGCCGCGTCAAAGCGTCGGCCTATGCCTGGAGCCACACCGCCGCACCGATGCTCTCGGGCACGCTGGTCACGGCCGTCGGCTTCATGCCCAACGGCTTCGCCCGCTCCACCGCGGGCGAATACACCGGCAATATGTTCTGGATCGTCGGCACCGCGCTGATCGCTTCCTGGGTGGTCGCGGTGGTGTTCACACCTTACCTGGGCGTCAAGCTGCTGCCCGCCATCAAAAAGGTCGAGAGCAACAAGGTCGAAGGCGGCCACAACGCGCTCTACGACACGCCGCGCTACAACCGTTTCCGCCAGGTGCTGGAGCGCGTCATCGCCGGCAAATGGCTGGTCGCCGGCACGGTGGTCGGCCTGCTCGTCGCGGCCATACTCGGCATGGGGCTGGTCAAGAAGCAGTTCTTCCCGATCTCCGATCGTCCCGAAGTGCTGGTCGAGGTGCAGATGCCCTATGGCACCTCGATCGTCCAGACCAGCGCCGCCGCGGCGAAGGTGGAAGCCTGGCTGGCCGAGCAGGAGGAAGCCAGGATAGTCACGGCCTACATTGGCCAGGGCGCGCCACGCTTCTACTTCTCGATGGCACCGGAGTTGCCCGATCCGTCGTTCGCCAAGATCGTGATCCGCACGGACAACCAGAACGAGCGCGATGCATTGAAGCAGCGGCTGCGCCGGGCGATCGCCGACGGCCTCGCCGCCGAGGCGCGGGTGCGTGTCGCCCAGTTGGTGTTCGGCCCCTATTCGCCATTCCCGGTCGCCTACCGGGTCACCGGGCCGGATCCGGACAAACTGCGCGAAATCGCCGCCGAGGTGCAGCAGGTCATGGCTGCCAGCCCGATGATGCGCACGGTCAATACCGACTGGGGCACACGCACGCCCGCGCTGCATTTCAACTTGCAGCAGGACCGCTTGCAGGCCGTGGGCCTGACCTCCAGCGCCGTCGCGCAACAACTGCAATTCCTGCTCAGCGGTGTGCCCGTCACGGCCGTGCGCGAGGACATTCGCACGGTGCAGGTGGTCGCCCGTTCGGCCGGCGATACCCGCCTCGACCCCGCCCGGATCGCCGACTTCACCCTGGCCGGCGCCAACGGCCAACGCATCCCGCTGTCGCAGGTCGGCGTGGTCGATGTGCGCATGGAAGAACCGATCATGCGCCGACGCGACCGCATGCCGACCATCACCGTGCGCGGCGACATCGCCGATGGCTTGCAGCCGCCGGACGTGTCGACGGCCATTACCCGGCAGCTGCAACCGATCATCGAGAAGCTGCCGAGCGGCTACCGCATCGTCGAAGCCGGCTCCATCGAGGAGTCGGGCAAAGCCAGCAAAGCCATGTTGCCGCTATTCCCGATCATGCTGGCCATCACCCTGCTCATCATCATCCTTCAGGTGCGCTCGATCTCCGCGATGGTCATGGTCTTCCTGACCAGCCCACTGGGCCTGATCGGCGTGGTGCCGACCCTGATCCTGTTTCAGCAGCCTTTCGGCATCAACGCGCTGGTCGGCCTGATTGCGCTGTCGGGCATCCTGATGCGCAACACGCTGATCCTGATCGGGCAGAT
>CBIHQF010000247.1:0-6318 GCA_966211665.1 uncultured Pseudomonas sp.
GCAGCAGGATGGCCTGGCGCAGGCTGGCCTGGCTCTGCGGCCGCTGGTCGCCGACGGGCACCATGTCCTGAAGGTCCGGCGGGTTCCAGAATTCGCCGACGATGTCCCCGCGTTCGTCGTAATAGACCATGAAGTCGAACGCCAGGTTGATCAGCACGTCCGACTGCAATTGTTGCCGGATGAAATCGTTGTGCGGCTGCTGGACGAAGTCATAGCTCTCGTCCCACCAGGCATAGCTGCGCAGCATATTGAGATGGCGCTTGGTCTCGGTATCCAGATAGAGGTGCAACTGGTTCGCTTCGTTGAACAGCGTTTGTTGGTCCTGGCGGTCGAAGCGGCTCAGCAGAATGTGTTCGGACAGGGCATAGATGCACAGCAGTGTCAGCGCCAAAAGCGGTGTGAACAGCCAGAACAGGCGTTTGCGTAGGGTCATTCCAATGGGCTGCGCGGAGGGCGACATGGGCAGTATAGCCACTGCCCCGAATGCTGGGATCGCTGCGGCGCGCCTCCGCCGTCGCGCCGTTGTGCGGCTACTTTAAACGGGCGGTTCGCGGTGCATAAATAGGGAATATCTATCCCGAGGATCGGTAAAGGGCATTTCCCTTCGCGCACTGGGCCGCTTAGGCTGCGCGTCAATCGCTGTTTATGTCCCGATGCCGTTATGCGGCATTTGTTGGGGGTTCCTGCTTCCCGGGATTTTTTATCGTTACACCGGCCTTGCCGGAAGGAGTCGTCGATGTCTGCCGTTCGCCATGCCCGTGTGATCATTCTGGGCTCCGGCCCCGCTGGATACAGCGCGGCGGTGTATGCCGCGCGCGCCAACCTGAAGCCGCTGCTGATCACCGGCATGCAGGCCGGCGGCCAGTTGACCACCACCACCGAGGTGGATAACTGGCCGGGCGATGTGCACGGGCTGACCGGCCCGGCGTTGATGCAGCGGATGCAGGAGCACGCCGAACGCTTCGAGACCGAGATCGTCTACGACCATATCAATGCGGTCGATCTGGCTGGTAAGCCCTTCACCCTGATCGGCGACGGCGCGACCTACAGTTGCGACGCCCTGATCATCGCCACCGGCGCCAGCGCCCGCTATCTCGGCTTGCCGAGCGAGGAAGCCCTGATGGGCAAGGGCGTTTCCGCCTGCGCCACCTGCGATGGCTTTTTCTACCGCAACCGTGAAGTGGCGGTGGTCGGCGGCGGCAATACCGCGGTGGAGGAAGCGCTGTACCTGGCCAATATCGCCAGCAGTGTGACCCTGGTGCATCGCCGCGAGAGCTTCCGCGCCGAGAAAATCCTCCAGGACAAGCTGCATGCGCGCATCGCCGAAGGCAAGATCCGCCTCAAGCTCAATGCCGAAGTCGAGGAAGTCTTGGGCGACGCCATGGGCGTGACCGGCGTGCGTTTGAAGAATAACGACGGCAGTCACGACGAGCTGAAGGTCGAGGGCCTGTTCGTCGCCATTGGCCACACGCCGAACACCTCACTGTTCGAAGGCCAGTTGGCGCTGAAGGACGGCTATCTGGTGGTCAACGGCGGTCGCGACGGCAACGCTACCGCGACCAGCGTGCCCGGCGTGTTCGCCGCCGGCGACGTGGCCGATCACGTTTACCGCCAGGCGATCACCTCGGCCGGCGCCGGCTGCATGGCTGCGTTGGATGTGGAGCGCTACCTGGAAGGCCAGTAACTGGACGGCCAGTAAAAAGCCGTTGCATGCCCCGACTCCGGTCTGGGCACGCTGCGCGTCCGACCAGAGTCCGCCTGATTTCGCAGGCTGTACAGGCCCGTAGCCCGTATAAGCGCCAGCGCAATCCGGGAGCAATCTGCCCACGCACCACCCTCCCCGGATTGCGCCAAAGGCTTATTCGGGCTACGCAATCGCGCTTATTCGACTATCCCTTCGCAGTTTCTATAGCCCGGAGGCAATCCGGGAAAGGCTGAACCCCCCTCGCATCACACCCAGGTATTGAGCTTCAAACTATGCGAACTCAGGCGTACGTATTGATCGCTGGCGCTCATCAATAGCGCATGTTCGTCGACGGTCAGCTCGTTGCTCTTCTTGCCTTGCGCTTCGCTGCGGTAGAGCGTTTCGCGGCCCAGTTGACGCAGGCGTTGGTAGCGCTGGCTGCGGGCCTCGATCTTCAGGGTGAGCAAGTCGATATACGCCACCTGCACCTGCTCGCTTTGGCCGATCTCCAGGGCGCAACGTCGCAGCACCGGGGTGTGGGTGAACGGGGAGGCCGAGAGCATGATGTGCTGGCATTGCTGCAGGTCGGGGCGCGGTTCGCCGTTGTGAAACCAATTGCCACGGATATCGCGGTGCACGTTGAGGCTGCGTTGGCCATGGTTGTCCACCTTCAACCAGAGCCGCCGGAAGCGCCAGAGCGGGTCGCAATTCAAGACATAGGTGGCCGCGATGCTATGGCCCTGCATGCTTTGCATCAGGTGACTGCTGGCGTGTATGCCATTGTCATCTATGTTCAGCCGCAGGTTTTCCACGCCGGGGTTGTGCCATGGCTTCCATACCAAGGTCTGCTGCATATGTGCGACTCCACGCCAGGCAAGGGACGACCAGGGATCCTGGAGGGTGAGCGCAGCGACGCACGAAACACCCTCCCTGGTATTCCCGTATGGCGTGCAGCATAAACGGACTTTTTTGTGACGTCTGTCAGCTTTTGCCGACAGCTGCGCAATTTTTTGCGCAATTCGCAGGTCACCGATTCAGGCCTTGCGGGTCAGCGGCGGCTGCTCGAAACGCACGCCGGCCAAGCCGGTGGCCATCAGCGCGCGGATGTTGCCGTGATCATCGGCATGTGGGCTGGCCAGCACGCTGCGGTAATGTTCGCCGAAGCAGCGCAGGGTTTCCTCCAGGCTCAGGCCTTCGAGTAGCGCCAGGCCCAGGGTCTTGCACGAACCCTCGTTCTGCCCCGCGGCGTTGCTCGTGGCGCCATTGGTGAAGGCGCTCTGCCGGTAGTCGTAATGCTCTGCGATGAATGCCAGGGTTTCGGCAAAGGTGAAGCGGTCGCTGTGCAGGCGCGCGCGAAAATCGCCGAGAGCCGTCATGCCTGACCGCCTTTGTCGTCTTTGCCGGTCTGCTTGTTGAAGGCGGCCTGCTGCTCGGCACTGGCTTCCTTCTGGTATTTGTTTTTCCACTCGTTGTAGGGCATGCCGTAGATCTCTTCGCGGGCCTGTTCCGGGGTGACCGTCACGCCGATGTCGTCGGCGGCGGCTTTGAACCATTTGGACAGGCAATTACGGCAAAAACCGGCCAGGTTCATCATGTCGATATTCTGTACGTCTGGGCGGCTGCGCAGGTGTTGCAGCAGGCTGCGGAAGGCGGCGGCTTCCAATTCAAGGCGTTCTTGCTCAGTCATGGGAATGCTCGGCGATGGTGGACGATAGGACGCGGCCCAGGCTCTGGTTGCCGCGGCCCGATCATACCCCGCTCGTTGCTATCGGCACAGAGTCAGCATGGGCGCGTGGCGCGGCAAAAGGCTGAACTTAGCGGAAACGGCGGCGGTCACCTGATCGAACGCGGATTATCGTCCAGCCCACAGCAGGAGGTCTTGCTCCATGCCTTTATCGCTCCTCTCGAATGCATATCCCGAGCCGGCTTCGGCAGGCGGCGGGGTGGTGCTATGAGCCGGCGCCGTCGGGAAGTCGTGGTGGTCTGCGGCGCCTCTGCGGGCATCGGTCGTGCGACGGCCGTCGAATTCGCCCGGCGCGGCGCCACTGTGGCTCTCTTGGCTCGGGGCGAGGCCGGTTTACAGGGCGCCAAGGCCGAAGTCGAGGCCGTGGGCGGCACCGCCTGGGTGCAGACCCTGGATGTCGCCGACGCGGAACAGGTGGAGGCTGCCGCCGCACGTATCGAAGCGGAGGTGGGGGCGATCGATATCTGGGTCAACAACGCCATGGTCACGGTGTTTTCGCCGGTCGTGGAAATGAGCGCCGAGGAGTATCGGCGGGTCACAGAGGTGAGTTATCTGGGCACCGTGCATGGCACCTGCGCCGCGCTCCGGTACATGCGTGTGCGCAACCGCGGCAGCATCGTGCAGGTCGGCTCGGCGCTGGCATACCGGGCCATTCCCTTGCAATCGGCGTATTGCGGGGCGAAGTTCGCCTGTCGGGGCTTCACCGATGCGTTGCGCGTCGAGTTGATGCATGCGAACAGCAAGATTCACCTGACCATGGTGCATCTGTCGGCCTTCAATACCCCGCAATTCGATTGGGCGCGTACGCGCATGCCGCGCCAACCACAACCGCTGCCGCCGATCTTCCAACCGGAAGTGGCCGCCCGCGGCATCGTCTGGGCCGCGTATCACCGGCGGCGCGAGCTCTATATCGGCTTTCCCGCGGTCAAGGCCATCGTCGGCAACAAGCTGCTGCCGGGCTTCGCCGATTGGGTGCTGTGTCGCCAGGGCTTCGACGGCCAGCAAAGCGATCAGCCGCTGCCCGCCGATCGCCCGGATAATTTATTCGATGCGGTAAACCGGGATATGGGCAGCCACGGCCGCTTCGATGCCCAGGCGCGCTCCCATAGCTGGCAGCTGCGCTGGACCCTGCACCGCCGCGCGATAGCGATTGGTTTGCTGGTGCTGTTACTCGCAATTATCTGGCTATGGGCCTTCTGACGGGCCGTCAGGTATGGGCTCGCCGACTATGAACATCAGTCGCGGTGCCCGGCCAGGGTGATCGACACCGACTCGGCGAAACGCAGGGCATGGGGCTTGTCGACTTCCACCTCGGCGTAGCGCACCGCCTGATTGGCCATCACCAGGTCGAGAATCTCCTGGGTCAGGCGTTCGAGCAGGGCGAAGCGGTTGCCTTCGACGTGCTGGATGATCGCCTTGGTGATGGTGCGGTAGTTCAGCGCATGGTCGATATCGTTATCGCGCACCGCTTCCACCGCGGGGTAGAGGATGGTCAGGTTGATCAACACGTCCTGCTTGTTGTTGATCTCCTCTTCCTTGATTCCGATGAAAGTACGCAGGCGCAGATCCTTGACCCGGATCCGCGCCATTCCTGGCTCCAGTCGCGGCATGCTTACTTGCTCCGTCCGATCAATTGCAAAAATTCCAGGCGAGTGTTGCAGGACTCGCGGAAAGCGCCAAGCATCACCGAGGTATTCATTACCGAATTCTGCTTCTCGACCCCGCGCATCATCATGCACATGTGCTTGGCTTCGATTACCACGGCCACGCCAGCGGCCTGGGTGACGCTCTGGATCGCCTCGGCGATCTGCCGCGTGAGGTTCTCCTGGATCTGCAGGCGCCGCGCGTACATATCGACGATCCGCGCCACCTTCGACAGGCCCAGCACCCTGCCGGTCGGGATATAGGCGACATGCGCCTTGCCGATGAACGGCAGTAGGTGATGCTCGCACAGCGAGTACAGCTCGATGTCCTTGACGATCACCATCTCATCGTTGTCGGAGGCGAAAAGCGCACCGTTGACCACTTCTTCGAGGCTCTTCTGATAGCCATGGCAGAGGTACTGCATGGCCTTGGCCGCACGCTTGGGGGTGTCGAGCAGGCCTTCGCGCTCCGGGTCTTCGCCGACGCCAAGAAGGATCTCCCGGTAATGGTTGGGCAGTTGCTGGTTCATGCTTCGATCCTCGCGGCCACTCTATTTAAGATGACGGCCGCCGTTGACGGTAAGGGTGGTGCCGGTGACGTAGGGGTTATCCAGCAAATAACGCAGGCTCTGGTAAATCACCTGGGGGCCGGGCTCGAAACCCAATGCGGATTTCGCCAGGGTTTTCCGCCGGTACTGCGCATCGTCGCCATCGTTGAACATGATCAGTGCCGGCGCGATGCCGTTGACTTTGATGTGCGGTGCGAAGCGGCTGGCGAAGGATAGCGTCAGGCTATCCAGGCCGGCCTTGCTGGCGCAGTAAGCCGGATGCTTGGCGCTGCCCTTGCGCACTACGTCGTCGCTGATGTGAACGATGTCGGCGGGCGTCGAGCGCCGCAGCAGCTCGGCGCAGTGCAGGTTGATCAGGTAGGGCGCGAGCATGTGTACGTTGAACATCCGTTGAAACTCTGCGGCTTCGTTGCCGGGGCTTTCGCATAGCCAGTCGGACGCGTTGTGCACGATGGCGCGCAAGCTGTCGGTGTGGTTTTTCAGTTCGGCGACGAAGGCGAGGATTTGCGCTTCGCTGGAGAAATCCGCCTGCAAGGTCAGCGCTCCGCGTTGGCGTAAGGGCTGTAACGCTTCACGCTCGCTGCGGTAGGTCACGATCAGCTGGTGGCCGTCGTCGAGCAGGCGTTCGGCGCAGTACAGGCCAACACGCTGGCTGGCGCCGGTAATCAGAATCGGGGC
>CBIHQF010000248.1:0-6310 GCA_966211665.1 uncultured Pseudomonas sp.
GGCGCGCGGGCCGCTGGTGTGGCCGAGCGGATGCGAACCGCGCAGCACATGCCAGTGCGTGGTGCCGGAGTCGAACCACACGTCCAGGGTGTCGCGCCCCTTGTCATAGAGGGCCGCCTCGTCGCCGAGCAATTCAGTCGCGTCGAGCTTGAACCAGGCCTCGATGCCTTCCTGCTCGACGCGCTTGGCCACTTCTTCCATGAGCTCCAAGGTGCGCGGATGCAGCTCGCCGCTTTCCTTGTGCAGGAAGAACGGAATCGGCACGCCCCAGTTGCGCTGACGCGAGATGCACCAGTCGGGACGGCCGGCAATCATGCTGTGCAGGCGCGCCTGGCCCCAGGCGGGGACGAACTTGGTCTGCTCGATACCCGCCAGAGCGCGCTCGCGCAGGGTGGCGCCTTCGTTCGGCTGGGTATCCATGCCAACGAACCACTGCGCGGTGGCGCGGTAGATCAGCGGCGTCTTGTGCCGCCAGCAGTGCATATAGCTGTGCTGAATGACCTCGTGCTTGAGCAGTGCGCCCACTTCGCGCAGCTTCTCGACGATGGCCGGGTTGGCCTTCCAGATGAACTGGCCGCCGAAGAACGGCAGCGATTCGGCATACACGCCGTTGCTCTGCACCGGGTTGAGGATCTCGTCGTTGCTCATGCCGTAGCCCTTGCAACTGCGGAAGTCGTCCTCACCATAGGCCGGAGCGGAATGCACGATGCCGGTACCGGCGCCGGTTTCCACATAATCGGCCAGGTACACCGGCGACAAGCGCTCGTAGAACGGGTGGCGGAAACGGATCAACTCGAGCGCCGCACCCGCCGCGGTGGCCACGACTTCGCCCTGCAAGCCATAGCGTTGCAAGCAGGACTCGACCAATTCCTCGGCCAGCAACAGCAGGCGGTCGCCGACATCGACCAGCGCGTAGGTGAACTCCGGATGCACGTTGAGCGCCTGGTTGGCCGGAATGGTCCAGGGCGTGGTGGTCCAGATCACGATACTGGCCGGCTTGACCAAGGACGCAAGACCGAAGGCGGCGGCCAGTTTGTCCGCATCCTCGACGACAAAGGCCACGTCGATGGCATCGGACTTCTTGTCCTGGTACTCGACCTCGGCCTCGGCCAGCGCCGAACCGCAGTCGAAACAGAAGTTGACCGGTTTCAGGCCCTTGAATACGAAACCTTTCTCGACCATCTGCGCCAAGGCACGGATTTCGCCGGCCTCATTGGCGAAGCTCATGGTCAGGTAGGGATTGTCCCACTCGCCCAATACGCCCAGGCGGATAAAGCCTTCCTTCTGCTCGGCGACCTGCTCGGAGGCATAGGTGCGGCAGCGCTCGCGGGTCAGGTCTGCCGGCTGGTTCTTGCCGAAGGTGGTCTCGACCTTGTGCTCGATCGGCAAGCCATGGCAGTCCCAGCCCGGTACGTAGGGCGCATCGAAGCCGCTGAGGGTCTTGGAGCGGGTGATGATGTCCTTGAGGATCTTGTTCAGCGCATGACCGATGTGAATGCTGCCGTTGGCATAGGGCGGGCCGTCGTGCAGGACGAATTTCGGCCGGCCTTCGCCTTGCGCGCGCAGCTTCTGATACAGGCCAATCTCGTTCCAGCGCTGCAGAATCTGTGGCTCGCGCTGCGGCAGGCCGGCCTTCATCGGAAATTGGGTATCAGGCAGATTTAGCGTGGCTTTGTAGTCGGTCATTTCAGGCTCTTCACTTAAGCGGTTGGCACTTTATGTTTTAAGCGCGCCAATAGGCGCGGGCGGCGGCAATATCGGCAGCAATTGCCGTCTTCAGTGCCTCGAGCGAGGCGAAACGCTGCTCATCGCGCAGCTTGTGGTGGAACGCCACCGTTAAACGCCGGCCGTACAGATCACCGGTAAAATCCAGCAGATGCACTTCGAGGTGGGCGCTGCCATCGCCAGCGACGCTCGGCCGCACGCCGATATTGGCGACCCCCGGCCAAACCCGGCCATCCACCTCGGTGCTGACCAGAAAGACTCCGCTCAGCGGCACACGCTTGCGCTTGAGCTGCACATTGGCGGTGGGCGCATCCAGTTGCCGGCCGAGCTTCTGCCCGTGCAGAACACGGCCGGCGATCTGAAACGGACGGCCTAGCAAATGTTCCGCCAGGGTGAAATCACCGGCGGCCAGCGCCTCGCGTACCCGCGTGCTGCTGATGCGCACACCATCCAGTTCGACCGTTGCCGCGGCCTCCACGGTAAAACCTTCGCGCTCGCCGGCCTGGGCCAGAAAGGCAAAATCGCCAGCGCGGTCGCAGCCGAAGCGAAAGTCGTCGCCGACTTCCAAATGGCGCACATCCAGTCCGTCGAGCAGCACTTTCTGTACGAACTCGGCGGCGCTCAACTCACGCAAACGCCGGTTGAAACTCAAACACAGCACCCGGTCGACACCTTCTGCAGCCAGCAAGGCAAGCTTGTCGCGCAGACGGGTCAAACGCGCGGGCGCGGTATCGGGTGCGAAGAACTCGCGCGGCTGCGGCTCGAAGATCAGCACGCAACTGGGTACGCCCAACTCGGCCGAACGCTCGCGCAAACGCGCCAAAATAGCCTGATGGCCACGATGGACGCCGTCGAAATTCCCGATGGTGGCGACACAGCCCCGATGCTGGGGCCGCAGATTGTGTAGGCCTCGAACCAGCTGCATAACGCGCTTCTTGCTCATAAAGTGGCCGATTATACGCACACCGGGCGGTCGACGACAGGCGCCATATTTTCCCGGTTAAAACGCCGATCTGCGAGCGAAATCCCGCAGACGGAAACCGAGCACCAGCAGCATACCGAAGTAGCTCAGCAACCCTGCGACCACCACAGCGGCCAGACGGGATAGACGCCAGAGCATATCGCCCTCGGCCCAGGCCGGCATATGGTGCATGGCCGCCAGCAACACCGCCGCCATCGTCAGCACGGCCAAGAGCAATTTACCGAGAAATATCATCCAGCCCGGCTGCGGCTGGAACATGTCCGCCTTGCGCAGCTGCCAATACAGCAAGCCGGCGTTCAGGCAGGCGCCCAGACCGATCGCCAAGGCCAGGCCGGCATGGGCCAATGGCTTGATCAGCGCCAGGTTCATCATCTGCGTGGCGACCAGGGTCACCACGGCGATTCTGACCGGCGTTCGGATGTTCTGCTGCGCATAAAACCCCGGCGCGAGGATTTTCACCAGGATGATGCCGAGCAGGCCCACGGAATAAGCGATCAGCGCCTGCTGGGTCATATCGGCGTCGTGGCCGCTGAACTTGCCGTACTGGAACAACGAGACCGTCAGCGGCTCGGCGAGCACGGCCAGAGCGACGGCGCTCGGCAGCGCCAGGATAAAGCACAGGCGCAGGCCCCAATCGAGCAGCCTGGAATATTCGTCGCGGTCGGCGCTGGCGTAGGTTTTCGACAGGGTCGGCAGCAAAATGGTGCCGAGCGCCACGCCCAACACCCCCGCCGGCAGCTCCATCAGGCGATCGGCGAAATACATCCAGGACACCGAGCCGGCCACCAGAAAGGACGCGAAGATAGTGTTGATGATCAGCGATATCTGACTGACCGACACGCCGAAAATCGCCGGCCCCATCAGCTTGAGCACCCGCCAGACGCCGGTATCGCGCAGATTCAGACGCGGCAGCACCAACATCCCGACCTTGCGCAGATGCGGCAGCTGAAACGCCAGCTGCAGCAGACCGCCCGCCAGTACCGCCCAGCCCAGCGCCATGATCGGCGGATCGAAATAGGGGGTCAGGAACAAGGCGAACACAATCATGCTGACGTTGAGCAAGGTCGGCACGAAAGCCGGCACCGAAAAACGGTTCCAGGTATTGAGAATCGCCCCCGCCAGCGACGACAGCGAGATCAGCAATATATAAGGAAAGGTCACCCGCAACAGATCGGTGGTCAGCGCGAAGCGGTCGGCCTCGTCGGCGAATCCCGGGGCGGAGACCCAGACGATCCAGGGCGCCGCCAGGATGCCGATGAAGGTCACCAGCGCCAACACCAGCGTCAGCATGCCGGACACGTAGGCGACGAAGGTCCGCGCGGCCTCCTCGCCTTGCTGGGTCTTGTACTCCGCGAGAATCGGCACGAACGCCTGGGAGAATGCGCCCTCGGCGAAGATGCGCCGCAGCAGATTGGGCAGTTTGAAGGCCACTACGAAGGCGTCCGAGGCGATACCGGCACCGAAGGTGCGCGCGATGATGGTGTCGCGCACGAAACCCAGCACCCGCGACAGCATGGTCATGGAGCTGACGGCGGCCAACGACTTGAGCAAATTCATGTAATATCCGACTTCCGCAAGCAAGCGCTGCCACGGACAGTCCGTCGGCGCGCGAAGGCGACGAGTGTAGCGGCCTGCCACAGGTCAGGCCAGCACGGTGAAAAGCCGATGGGCTTGACAGCCCCCCCTCTTATCGGCATGATTCGCGGCCTTATTTGTTTGTAACCCCCCAGATTTTTTCGAGGAGCTTGACGGTGGCCAATACACCTTCTGCCAAAAAACGCGCAAAACAGGCTGAGAAGCGTCGTAGCCATAACGCCAGCCTGCGCTCCATGGTCCGTACCTACATCAAGAACGTGGTCAAGGCTATCGACGCCAAGGACCATGAACTGGCCAAAAACGCTTACACCCTGGCTGTACCGGTAATCGACCGCATGGCCGACAAAGGCATCATCCACAAGAACAAAGCAGCGCGTCACAAGAGCCGTCTGAATGGCCACATCAAGGCCCTCAGCGTAGCTGCAGCCTAAGCTGCCAGTTACTCGCTGTTAGTTGTTAAAAAACCGACCTGACGGTCGGTTTTTTATTGCCCGCTCGAAAGTCACCAAACCACAGAGACGCCACCCGGGACGCTATGCCCCGGAGAAATGGCTTAGGGCTTTTCCGGCCAGGGCAGAATCGGGATCGCGGTCACCGCATTTTGCGGGCTGCCCTCAATTACCCGGTCGCTATACACCAGATACACCAGGGTATTACGCCGCGCATCGAAGAAGCGCACCACTTGCATGGTCTTGAACACCAGGGAAGTGCGCTCGCGGAAGACCTCCTCGCCATCCTCGAGCTCCGCCTTGAAGCTGATCGGCCCGACCTGGCGACAGGCTATCGAAGCTTCGGCGCGATCCTCGGCCAGACCCAAGCCACCCTTGACACCGCCGGTCTTGGCCCGCGACAGATAGCAGGTCACGCCCTCGACCTTGGGATCATCGAAGGCCTCGACCACGATTTTGTCGTTCGGCCCGACCAACTTGAATACCGTCGACACTTCGCCGATCTTCTCGGCCGAGGCGAACAAGGGCAACGCCAGCAGCGCGCCAAGCAATCCATTTATTACCCGCATCAGCTTCCCCCCCCAAAACCACTCGAAGCCTCGCGAGCCAGCGCCTGTTTTTTAACGCAGCAGGCCCGGCGCGCAACAGGCTTTGCGCAAGCATTCAAACCAGAATCAAATTGTCCCTGTGCACCAACTCGGGCTCATCCACATAGCCGAGCAGCTGCTCGATGGCATCGGATGAGCGACCGATAATTTTCTGCGCCTCGAGCGCGCTGTAATTGGCCAGACCGCGGGCGATTTCACGCCCGTCCGGCGCAACGCACACCACCATCTCGCCACGCCGGAAACTACCCTGCACCGACTTGACCCCAACCGGCAGCAGACTCTTGGTGCCGGTGCTCAATGCCTTCACCGCCCCCTCGTCGAGAACCAGCGTGCCGCGCGTCTGCAAATGCCCGGCCAACCACTGCTTGCGCGCCGCCAACATGCCACGCTCGGGCGCCAGCAGCGTACCCAGGCGCTCGCCGGCCTTGAGCCGCGCCAGCACCTGCTCGATGGCGCCACCGACGATCACGGTGTGCGCACCGGAACGCGCCGCCAAGCGCGCAGCACGCAGCTTGGTTTGCATACCGCCGCGCCCCAGCGCACCGCCCACGCCGCCGGCCACGGCATCCAGTGCGGGATCGTCGGCGCGCGCCTCGTAAATCAGCTCGGCATTCGGGTTATGCCGCGGGTCGGCGTTATACATGCCATCGCGATCGGTGAGTATCACCAACAGATCGGCCTCGACCAGGTTGGCCACCAGCGCCGCCAGGGTGTCGTTATCGCCGAAGCGGATTTCATCGGTGACCACGGTGTCGTTCTCGTTGATCACCGGCACCACATCGAGATCGACCAGGGTGCGCAGAGTGCTGCGCGCATTCAGATAGCGTTTGCGATCCGACAGGTCGTCGTGGGTCAGGAGAATCTGCGCCGTACGCCGGGCGTGCTCGGCAAAGCTCGACTCCCAGGCCTGAATCAGCACCATCTGACCGATGGCCGCGGCCGCTTGCAAC
>CBIHQF010000249.1:0-6300 GCA_966211665.1 uncultured Pseudomonas sp.
TGACGGCACCTTGGAAAAGCTCCAATCCTATCCGCAGTCGGAAATTGTGATCGCCGAAAGCAATATCTTCAATGGCACCCAGACCCATACGGAAGAGGAACAGGCGGCTTATATAGCCCAAATCACGAATCATGTTTACTACAACTCCCCCTCCAAGGTGAAAGGATTTTATATGTATGAATTATTGGATGAGCCGAGCCTTTCCGGTGGGGAAGCCCATTATGGCCTGGTACGCTATGAGAACAAGATAATCGGACCAGAGAAAAAAGCGTTTGGCGCCTATCGGGATGCCATTGCCAATAAGACGTCACCTGGGGAACCTCTGCAGTAACCATGTGTTTATGGCTGATGTCAGCCCCTGCATCCGAGCCCGCCAAGCAAGGTGTTGCAAGCGACTGTCCTGCCTCTGCACTATTTCTACAGCATCGCGAAGCGCATCTGGAGGCTGAGTCGAAATGACGCAAAGCGCCACAAGATCCCAGTTCGAAGCCAAGCTGCTACGCCCGGCCAAGTCGGACAGCGACAGGCCCTGGGCCTTTGTGGTGCTGCCCAAGAGCGCAAGCGAAAAGCTGCCAAGGCGAGGAAGAACGACGGTGGAAGGCAGCCTCGACGGCCATGGCTTCCAGGCTACGCTCGAACCGGATGGCCAACTGAGCCACTGGCTGCGGATAAACGAGGCGCTACTCGAAGCCGCAGGCGTAACCATTGGCGACACCGCCACGCTTGAGATCATGGCGGTGGAGCAAGAGCCTGAACCGGAGATCCCCGCCGACCTGCAACAAGCCCTGGCGGCTGCTCCCGAAGCCCGTGCCGTGTGGGACGACACAACCACCATCGCCCGCCTGGACTGGATACATTGGGTCACCTCGGCCAAGCAGGCCAAGACCCGGGCGCAGCGGATCAGCAATGCCTGCGACATGCTCGCTTCCGGCAAGCGGCGGGTTTGCTGTTTCGACCCATCGGGTTTCTACAGCAAGGCCTTCAGTGCGCCCAAGGCGGCGGATTAGCTGTATTACCCATTGCGTGTCGCATGGGGCAGATGGGTAAGCGTGACGTTGCTTGCGGCATCCGTAAAGGTAGGGGGACGCCATGCGCAACAGAAATCTGCGTCTCTGCATTTCGCCCATAAATGCAGCGACTTATATAAGGCATATCCCGCCATGGCGGCGCCGCGAATGCCCTTGTTGGGTTACGCGGCGGCTCGAATCGCGGCGAGGCAACGGCCTGTTGGTTGCCGCTAACCCAACCTACGCTTACCCTCTCTCCCGTAGACGGCCGGGTTAGCCGCAACGGGTGTCCAGGTGGTCATGCGTTTATATACGGCGTAGCCCGCCATGGCAGCGTGGCGGATGCCCTTGCTGTAGCGCCCCGTCGAAGACGGGGCGCTCTCCCAGCTCAATAGCTATTTTTTCTCCTTGGGTTTGGGCTTTCTACCGCCCTTTTCCGGCACCCAATCCGGCAGTACGAAGATGTTTTCATTGCTGCCTTTCATCTTCGGCTTGCGCTTCACGGGGGTGGTTTGGCCGCCTTCCAGCACTTTCAACTCGGCCAGGCCGGAACTCGCAAGCACGCCGAGCAAGCGGTTCAGATCCGCGGCGTAGGGCGGTTTTTCCGGTGGGGTCTGTCCTTCCACGGGAGGTCTCCTTTGGCCGCAGTGGGATTCGAGGCAACGGCGCAAGCTTTGAATGTCGACGCCCAGCTCTTTCAGGCGTTTGCGCAGTTCGGGCGATTTCATCACCTGTTCGAGCAGGCACAGCAGGGTTTTGCAGTAACCATCGCCCTCCCCGCTACCTTGGCCGCCGCCCGGCGTATCGAATGGCCGGTCGCCGCCGGCCCATACGCTGGCAGTTAGCAGTTTGCTGCGGGTGAAGCGCGCGTTGCTGCCGGTTCGCCCTTCGGCATGCACGATAAAACGGTACACGCCCGGCCGCTTGGTGGCCCAACTGGCCTGGTAATCGCCGGCGGGCAGGCGCGTGAATGGCAGGATCGCGCGGCTGCCATCCGGCTGCAGTACCTCGGCCCAAACCTTGGCCTCGGTCTTGAGCGGCACGCGGTATTCCCAGAGCGTGGCGCTCAGGTGCGCGACGTCCCCTGGGGCGAAACCGTCTTGATGCAGCGTCGCATCGAGCGTCAGGTTCGAGTAGGAATGCACCGTGAGGTTGAACGGCGTGGCCCGCTCGGCGGCCACGCGCATGCGTTCGGCCATCTCGGTGGTCGCCAGTTGGTTGAGCCTCGCATGGGTCTTCATGATCGGCACCGTTCCGCCTGGAGTCTTCAAACCGAGCACCGCCCGCCAGGTACCGCGGTGCGAGGCCCCGGGGTTGCTCGGCAGCGCCGGCAGCATCAGGCGGTAATAGGCCACATCGGTGCCGACGCGATAGCGCACGTTCGGCTCCACGCCGGACATCGCCGCGGTGATCGTCTGCCCGCCGGGGGTGATCAGGTTGAAATCCAGGGCGAAGGGGATCGGACAAAGCACGACCACGTCGATCGACACATCCGAATCGCCGACCTGGAATGGGATCACCTGGCGCTGACCGTTCCAGAACAACTGTCCTTCCGGGTCGACGATGGTCTGGTTGAGGGTGGCGTCCTTGAGTATCTGAATAAAGAACTTGGCGAGGGTGAAACGCTCGTCGTCGTTGCTCATATCGCCGGTCACCAGGATGTAGCCGCCGCTGTTGGCCGATATCTGGCTGAGGATCGCATCGCTCACTTGCCCCGGCAGGCCGAAGCCGATGGCGAAGGTGGTCTGGTTGATGGTGCCCGCCGGCAGGTCGGGGATCTTCGGGTCGTAGTTCTCGTTGCCGTCGCTGAGCACGATCAACGCCTTGTTCGGCTTGGTCGCCCCGGCCCCGTTGATCAGCCCGCTGCCGACCAGGATGCCGCCGCCGATGCTGGTCGCCCCGCGCGGGTCGAGCCCCGAGCCGGTGAGCGTGGTGCCGAGCCCGGCGGATTGCAGGGTCATCGGCAGCAGTACGTCGGCTTCGTGATCGAAACGGGCGATGCCGATTTCGTCGCTGTCCTTCATCAGCTCGTGCACCACGCCGACCGCGCTTTTCATCAGTTGGTTCTTGGTGAAGCCGCTGTTGGCCACATCCGCCATGCTGCCGGAACGGTCGAGCACCAGCACGATGGAGCTGTCGCTGGTGATGATGTCGTTGGCCACCAGCTCGATATGGAAGGTCTGCACCACGTAGGCGTCGCCGGGGCTGGCCGCGTAGTAGCCCTCCGCGTCGATCACATGGGCCTGGATGTCCACCGCGCTGACTTGCACATCGGGACCTTGACCGATGAAACGCACTTCGATTTCGAGGGTTTCGAAGTCGTTGGCTTCCTGCGGCAGCACCGGGAAATCTGGCCCGCCGAAGATCGAGAAGTTGCCGCTGGGCGCACCGGTGATGCTGAAGAACACCGGCCGGCAGGACTCCACGCGAAAGCGGATGAGCTTGGCCACGGTCAAGCCTTCCGGCGTGTCGTTGAAGGCCAAGGCCGGGCCCGACTCCAGGACGATATCGGGCAGGTCGGTGTCGTACCAGGTGATGGCCTTGTGGTCGAGCACATCGATCGGCCGCTCCAGGGTCCCGGCGCCGAAATACTCGCCCAGGCTCTCCATCGGGTCGCTGAGGCGTTTGAGGTGGGTGTGTCCGGGCGGCAGCGTGTAACTGTCGTCGGGCAGGTAATGCGCGACGAACGGATGTTTTTGCATCCACACCGCCCAGAGCTCGTCCTCCTTGACGTGATTGAGGAAGAACGCCGGATCGTTGGGCGAAGTGGACGGCATCATCGACCCGCCTATCCATACATGCACGCGGTTGTGCATGTTGGGCCCGGACTGCGGACCGACCCAGCCCTCCACCAGGTTGCGGAAGCTGTTCGCCCCCGGCACCGTGCGGTCGAAGGGTTCGGCGTCGTAGGTGGTCTCGGCCAGCGCGGCGGTGACGGCAGCTGGTGTGGGCAGCGAGGTCGCACCCACACCCAGTTCGCGCTGCAAGGCGCTGCTGTCACCCAGGTTCAGCGTCCAGCCATTGGCCTCGGCGAACACGCCGGTTTGCACGGCGTTGCCCGGGCCGGTGCCGTCGCCGCCGAGAAACTCATCGAAGAACGGATACCCCGGATCGGCCGGCGCCTGGTCAACGGCGAAATCCCAGTACGGCAGGCATATCGACGGGTCGCCGGAGACATCGCGCAAATCGTTCTCGAATTGCCGCAGGTATTCGCGGTGCCAGGGGAAGAACAACGGTCCGCGGTGCCCGGCATGCGGCCCCGGATCGCTGTTGGGGTGCCCGGCCATCGATTGCTGGTGGATATACACATAGTCGTCGTAGCGGTTGAGCTGGTTGTGCGGGGCTGGTAACTGGCTGGGCGCCGCTTTGAGTGCGACCAAGGCATCGCGAAAGCGCATCAGCGCGGTGTTGGGTTTGTCTACATCCGAGGCGGCGTTGTACTCCTGGATCAAGGTCCGCACGTTTTTTCTGCATTTCATGGAAAACCTCCTGTTCGATCGGGTCTGGGCCCGATTCCATCTCATCAAGTTCAATCCCGGCCTTTGGCGGTTATCTGTCGGTCTCGGCCATGAGCCCGGGGCACGCGTGCTAATAACGGTTCGGTTTTTATGGCAATGCCTAATCAGCGTCGTCGCGGGAACGGCGGGTAAGGTTCGACGGGTATGCCAAGCCTGGGCATGGCGGCCTCCTTTCCGTGGGGGCGTGAGGAACTGCGTTGCACCCGAAGCAATCGACTATCGAGCAGCCTCAAAGCCCTGCGATTCAGGCTCGCAGCGGCGAAGTCATCGGGGCGCTTCAGGTTTTGGCGTCATCGCGCCTGTTGAGGACTCTCCACCGATCTCCGGTGGAACCGTGCGGATATGAACCCCGGAGCGAACGAGAAGACAACGCTCCGGTTGTCATGGATTGGAAGTCGGGACAACTTCCGAAGGCGCATCCCTGCCTGCACTACGGGTTCCGCAGCGCCTCGTTCAAGGCTAGCCAATCGACCGCACACTGCTCAGTTTTTATTCGAATAAAGTTAGACAAAGTCGCAATTAGCGATTGCTCGGCTTCTCCCTGTTCCGCAGGGCCTTTATGGTTGCCAACTGCCATTAACCAGCGATGGACAGAATGATGGCGAATAGATAGTGTGAACAGCATTTCCAATTGCCAATCGGCATTGCCCTCAGGCTTTAATCATCAGTTTATGGATAGTCAATGGAAGACATAGTGAGTGAAATAGGGAAAGGTATCTTGCGCGGCCTGGGTCATGTACTCGTCGAAGTACTTTTCAATTTCGTGTTTTATTATATTGGTTGGCCAATATGCAAAATACTGACGCTAGGCACTTACCCTAAAAAACAGACAGATAATCGTCCTCACTCGGAAACACGCCAAGGTTTTTTATGCAGTGCCGTGGGCTTGTTTTTCGTTATTATTATTGGTTTATATCTTAGCGGGCAGTTCGATATTGTTCGCACTGCATAAACCGTCTCACTCCTCGAGCGATCGACGACCATGCACCCGAAAAATATTTTTCTCCGTTATCTGAAGCAGTTGCGCACGCTGGTCGATAAAATCGAAGCGCATGCTCGTGAAGACATATTGTCCGCCGCTTTATCGGACGATATGTTTCCGCTCCTGACCCAAGCGCGTATCGCCGCGAATTTCTCGCTCAGGGCCTGTTGCCCGTTGGCGAATACCGCAGTGTTATCGTTCGATAACGGCGAGGTGAGCTTTGCCGGGTTGAAAAAGCAGCTGAGCCAAACCATCGACTACCTGCAGGCGTTGGATATACCGAATGCCGATGGCGGCGCCGCTGAAGTTCGCGAGAACGCAGGCTTCGCCAAAATCGCACTGCCTATCGACGAGTATGTTCACGCACTTGCCCTGCCGAACTTCTTTTTTCATCTCACCTCTGCATACGCAATCCTGAGGCACAACGGGATCTCTATAGGTAAGGCCGACTTCATTGGGCGGTTTTCGTGATCATAGTTGGCTCGTCCCCGTTGGACCTGGCTCACTTCACCTCGATCTGTGTGGCCTCCCTCATTTAAGGCAGCTGATTTCCAGTGTTCGCTGGCCGGCCTTTCCGGGTAGGACATGATGGTGTTGCAGAGACAGAGTTCGATCTTCACCGGGAGCACCACCCACTCTTGCAAGGATAGAACTCCGAACCTCTCCGACGGAAAGCATCGCAGGTTCCGGGGTTTAGCTCTGGGTAGCTCCTTCTGAGACCCTGCACAGGCGGCAGTTTGAGCCGGTATGTGGGGCAATTTTGGCTTCTTTCTCCGGCGCCAGAATCTTCCTT
>CBIHQF010000250.1:0-6280 GCA_966211665.1 uncultured Pseudomonas sp.
TGACGAAGACGGTTTCGATGTCTATTTAAACCTGAACCGGATAGCGACAGAGGAAGATTTCGAAAACGACCATTATCTTGAGTATGAGGGGCAGTTAATCGAGGTCGTAAAGATTCAGGTAGCATTCCGCCCTTATTGCGGCGAAAAACTAGCAGGCGATAAGGAGGCCGTTGTGCCACAGTTTCAACGCTATAACTTCGGTGGCAGGAAGTGATAACACATTCAGTAATCGGGAACTAACCAAGATATTGATGCTGAATGACAGCTCCTGACCGTTTGCCAGCAGTCCCGAAGGGCAATGTTAGGCTGGTTAATAAGTAATAGTTCACGACTAACTATTGACCTTCGAATAGCCCAACCACGCTCAGGCTCTTTGGCGAGCCTTCCACTCATCAACCACTTCGCCCATGTTTTTTGGCGTGTCATTCCCTATCCAGGCCATAAAGTTTCTGTCGAAACGAAAGCCCGGCCCGCATTGTACAAGCATAAAACGCCGCACATTCTGGGTGTTTTTATAGCCTGCGCAGACGGCGGTGTTTCGTGTGATTTTGTCGCTATGCCAGTTAAAAGCCATTTGCCCTCCGCTTAGGCCATCCTGTAACTGGGAGCCAGACCTCGGTCGTGACTCCCACGCGCTTTCAGCTCTCCAGCACCTTATCCAACGCCTGTTCCAGGGTGTTTACCGTGCGCTCGATATTGTTCAGTTTGTCCAGCCCGAACAGGCCGATGCGGAAGGTTTGGAAGTCCGCTGGTTCGTCGCATTGCAGGGGCACGCCGGCGGCGATTTGCAGGCCCTGGGCGGCGAATTTTTTGCCGGTTTTGATTTCGCTGTCGTCGGTGTAGCAGACCACCACGCCGGGGGCCTGGTAGCCTTCGGCGGCGACGCTTTTGAAGCCTTTGCGGGTGAGCAGGGCGCGGACTTGTTCGCCGAGTTGCTGTTGTTCGGCGCGTACTTTGGCGAAGCCGTAGCCGGCGGTTTCTTTCACTACGTCGCGAAAGCGGGCGAGGGCGTCGCAGGGCATGGTGGCGTGGTAGGCGTGGCCGCCCTGTTCGTAGGCTTGCATGATTTGCAGCCATTTCTTCAGGTCGCAGGCGAAGCTGGTGCTCTGGCTGGCTTCGACGCGCTCGCGGGCCTGTGCGCTGAGCATCACCAGGGCACAGCAGGGCGAGGCGCTCCAGCCTTTTTGCGGGGCGCTGATCAGTACATCGATGCCATTGGCGCGCATGTCGACCCAGAGCGTGCCGGAGGCGATGCAGTCGAGCACGAACAGGCCGCCGACTTCATGCACGGCGTCGGCGACGGCGCGCAGGTAGTGGTCGGGCAGGATCATTCCCGATGAGGTTTCGACATGGGGGGCGAAAACCAGCTGCGGTTTTTGCGCCTGGATGGCCGCCACCACCTCGTCGATCGGTGGCGGGGCGAAGGCGGCCTGGCGGCCGGGTTCGATCGGCCGGGCTTGGAGCACCTGGGATTCGGCCGGGATCTGGCCCATCTCGAAGATTTGCGTCCAGCGGTAGCTGAACCAGCCGTTGCGGATCACCAGGCATTTCTTGCCGGTCGCCAGTTGCCGCGCCACGGCTTCCATGCCGAAGGTGCCGCTACCCGGCACCACGGCGACGGCGTCGGCGTTGTAGACCTGTTTCAGGTTGGCGGAGATATCGCGCATCACCTGTTGAAAGGCTTGCGACATGTGGTTGAGGGCGCGGTCGGTGTAGACGACCGAATATTCGACCAGGCCATCGGGATCGATACTGGGGTAGAGGTCTGACATGCGGGGCTCCAGCGCCTTGTTGGGCATCAATGCGGATGCCCTGACCCTGCCCCAAGCTTCGGCAAATGACAAGGCTTCGGCGCTGCCATGGCGAGAGCGCAGCAGTCGCCGCATTCATTGGGGCATCGAGCCGCCTTTGCGGTCGGCCGCCCCGGGTCACAGGTCCGCAGGAAAATAACCTACGGTTCGTCGGAATCTTGTCGCCGAACGAGCGCCTGCTGAGGTTGCTTCGCCCTGTACTAAAGGCTAGGTCGAGCGTGACCGATGAGTCATGAATTCTGCCTTTCAGCGCTTTCGAACCCCCTGAAGTGCCCGCTGGGAAGGGGCTACAGCGGGGCTCCAGGGTGTCCGGAAGCGCTGCCAAACCTTTGCAACTAATCGAATAGGGATATGTCACTTGTCTGTTCGCGAGGTTCTTGGGTTCAGTCCCGGTGTTCCGCTGTCAGCGATATTGCCCTTCGAGCGGCCGGTCAGGCTGCTCATTGCCCAACTCGTGCCAGGAGGAGAAACGATATGAGGCCGGAAACCGCCATCGTTGAAATTCATAGGAAATACAGGGTTTATACCGAGTTCTACGCCAACAAAGCGGCCAATAAAACCATCATTCTGGTCAACGGCTCACTCGCCACCACCACGTCCTTCGCGCAAACCGTGCGTTACCTGCAGCCGCACTTCAATGTGGTGTTGTACGACCAGCCCTACGCCGGGCGGTCGCAACTGCATAACCATCACGGCGAGCCGATCCGCAAGGAAGACGAGGCGGAAATTCTGCTGGCGCTGATCGAGCATTTCGAAGCCAATTACGTAGTGGCGTTCTCGTGGGGGAGCGCCTCCACGTTGCTGGCGTTGGCGCAAAGGCCGCGGCGGATCGAAAAGGCGGTGATCGGCTCATTCGCCGCGCGGATGAGTGAGCCGATGCGCGACTACATCAAGGCTGCGCTGATTTGCATTTCGGAGGGCGACCGCCTGAATGTCGCGCGTCTGATCAACAACACCATCGGCAAGCATTTGCCGCCGCTGTTCAAGCGCTTCAATTACCGCCATATCAGTAACCTGGCCGAGCAGGAATACCAGCAGTTGCACTTCCATATCTGCGAGGCGTTCGCACAGGACACTACTGATTGCTACAAAGCCTGCGCCGCCGCCATCGATATTCCCTTGCTGTTCGTCAATGGCGAGTGGGACGAGTACACCACGGCGGACGATGCGCGGTTGTTCGCCGAGCATGCGCGTCACTGCCAGTTCCGCACCATCGAAAAGACCGGGCATTACCTCGATATGGAGCATAAGGCGGCTTGGCTTGCCACTCAGCAGGCTTTGCTAGGCTTTCTAACCCCGGTTGCCGTTAGCACTCAGCGCGAAGAGTGCGCAGACGTTGGACGATCCGCCGCGTTATGCAGCCCTTTTCGTCAGATCGCGACCTGACGCGTTCCGAGAATCTGATTTTTCGGCTCAATTTTTTGCGCGGCAGTTTGGAATGGTTTCCGACGCGCCTGGTATCGGTTCTTTCTGGTTGGCGCTATGCCGGTATAACAACGGAGTGAAATAAAAATGCGAGAAATATCGTCGGATTCTTTGCCGGTACTTACATCCCAGATGGATGCGGAACACGGCAATATCACCCTCATGCGCGGTCGTAACCTGTTTTCCACCTTACGCATGTTGGCGTTGCAGGGCTTCAAGCAGCCGATTCATAGCACCCGCCATATTCTGGCGCTCGGCAGCCAATTGAGCCGGGTGATGCTCGGTGCCACCGTGCATCAGCCGGATGACAAGGATGTGCGCTTTCAGGACCCCACCTGGCGCTTGAATCCCTTTTATCGGCGCCGCCTGCAGACCTATCTGGCGCTGCAGAAGCAATTCGGTGCCTGGGTCGATGAGAGCAACTTGTCGGCCGACGATCGCACCCGCGTGCACTTCCTCCTGGATATCGTCGCCGATTCTTTGGCCCCTTCGAATAGCCCGCTCAATCCGTTAGCGCTCAAGGAGCTGCTCAATACCGGCGGCACCAGTCTGATCAAGGGCATTCGCCATATGGTCGACGATCTGCTGCACAACGGCGGTATGCCCAGCCAGGTGAACAAGGAGGCTTTCGAGGTCGGCCGCAACCTGGCGACCACCCCCGGCGCCGTGGTGTTTCGCAACGAGTTATTGGAGTTGATCCAATATAATCCGATGAGCGAGCAACAGTACGCGCGACCGTTGTTGATCGTGCCGCCGCAAATCAACAAGTTCTACATTAACGATTTGACGGTGGAAAAGAGTTTTGTTCAGTACGCTCTGAAAAACCGCCTACAGGTATTCGTGGTCAGTTGGCGCAACCCGGATGCGCGCCACCGCGACTGGGGCCTGACGGACTATGTGCTGGCACTGGAGGAAGCCCTGGATGCGTGTCTGGCGATCACCGCGAGTAAGCAGGCCAACCTGATCGGCGCCTGTGCCGGTGGCCTGAGCATCGCCGCGTTGCAAGGCTATCTGCTGAGCAAGCGCCAGTTGCGCAAGGTGTCCAGCGCGACTTACCTGGTGACGGCGCTCGACAGCCAGGTGGAGAGCCCCGCGGCATTGTTCGTCGACGAGCCGACCTTGGAGGCGGCGAAGCGCCGTTCCGAGCAGCATGGGGTGTTGAATGGCCGGGATATGGCCAGGGTGTTCGCCTGGTTGCGCCCGAACGACTTGATCTGGAATTACTGGATCAACAATTACCTGCTCGGCAAGGAGCCGCCGGCCTTCGATGTTCTGTTCTGGAACAACGACACCACCTGCCTGCCGGCGGCGTTACATGCCGATTTCCTCGATTTCTTCAGGCTCAACGGCATGGAGGTATGCGGTACGCCCGTCGATCTGAAGAAAATCGATGTGGACAGCTTCCATGTGGGCGGAGCCAACGACCATATCACCCCATGGGGTACGGCATACCGTTCGGCTATCGCGCTCGGCGGCAAGAAGCGCTTTCTGTTATCCAGAAGTGGCCACATCCAGGCCATTCTCAGCCCGCCGAGCAACACCAAAGCCGAGTACATGGAGCACGACAGGCTGTATGACGACCCTCAGGTCTGGTATGGCGAGGCGCAGAAATACAAAGGCAGTTGGTGGACGACCTGGCTCGATTGGATTCACCAGCGCTCGGGTGAGCAACGCGAAACCCTGGATATCCTGGGCAATCAGGATTACCCAGCGTTAGACCCCGCGCCCGGCACCTATGTCTTCCAGACCGGCGAAGCCTAGGGTCGGTTGAAAAAGGCTCTGTCCCAATCATGTGTAGCAGGCGGTTTTTGTAGGGTGGGTTAGGCCGCGCCCGCTCCCGGCAGGCTTGCGGCATTCACCCCATCCATGGGGATTGCGCATGACCACGGGCTATCTGTCGATGCTTGATCGGTTGCGCTGTAACCCACCAGCGGGGCCAGGCTGGAAACCGCTTGGTGGGTTACGTGGCGCACAGATCCCACAGTTGCTTCGCCAACTCGGTTCCGCGCCACTAACCCACCCTACAGCTCGCGGCCCTGCGACGACGCGGGCCGCAAGGCCGCCTGGCTTGCAGGTTACTCGGCCGCGTTCTGGCCCAGCTCGCTCAGGGCATCCGGCTGGTTCTTGAACGCCTTGGCGAAGATTTCGCGGTTCTTCGCCATGAAAATCCCCAGCTCCTCGCCCTGTTGCTCGTTCAGCGAAGGCACGGCTTTTTGCAGGACGTCGGTCAACAGCTCGGCCAGTTCGAGCATCTTGTCGTGACGGTCGGCTTCGGCTTTATCCATAAACAAACGCTCCAAATCCCGGCTGCTGCGGTACACCACTTCGACGGCCATTCATCACCTCTACGCCTTCACGCTGATGGTTATAAGAAACTGTTTATTTGTACAGTGGTTGCGAGCATAAAGAACTCGCGGTCATTTGAACAGCGGCAATTCCCACGCGTGCCGCCGTTCGAGGCACGTTGCGATCGCTATTCCACGTCCAATCGCGGCCAAGGCGAAGCCTTGTCCACCGATGGCGATCCGGATGGCGGACGAGCCTTAGCAGGCCGTTGAAAAACGTAGGCGACGACTGCATGGATGCAGGAGGTAGAGCGAAGCAGGAAGCCCGAGCCGAGGCAGGCAAGACAAGGACTAGGCGTCCCCACAAAAACGGCCGAGAAACGCAGCGCAGCGAAGTAACAGCCAACGGCTGGCCCGAAGGGTGAGCGCAGCGAATCAAGCGGACTGGGCTCGCACGCGAGTTTACTGGCTGTAAATGAGCATTACTCGCTTCGCTCGCCCTGCGGGCCGCGCTGAAGCGCGTTAGCCGCAAGCGGCTTGCCGAGGCCGTTTTTAACGCCCCTCGCTTTTATCAAGAGGGCCAACGCAGGTAGTTTTTCAACGGCCTGTTAGGCATGTTCGCCCTACGAAGCCGTAGACTTTGAGGATCTACATCGGGCAAGTAAATCAGTCGCTCAAAGGCGCGAACAGCGCCTGCAGGTCCTCTTCGCCGAGTTGCCACTGGCCTTGGCTGGCGCCTTCCAGTACGCCTTGGGCCAG
>CBIHQF010000251.1:0-6279 GCA_966211665.1 uncultured Pseudomonas sp.
CGAGCAGACGCTGGCGCGGCAGGCCGAGCAGGTTGATCGCGCTCTGGTTCACCGCGCTGATCCGCCCGTCGCCGTCGAACGCCAGCAGGCCCTCGCTGAACTGGCCGATATATTCGGCCTGGGCATGGAAACGCAGCAACCACTCGCCTTCGTAGCTGCGCATGAAATGGCAGCCTTCGATGACCTTGGCAGACAGGTTGACCAGGGCCATGGTGTGGAACTGGCTTTGCCGCGAAACATCGTGGCGCGCCGAGGACACGTCGAGCACCGCCAGCAGCTCGCCGTGGGGGTCGAACACCGGGCTGGCCGAGCAGGTCAGCCCGGTGTGGCGGCTGCGGAAGTGTTCGTTCTGATGGATGGTCAGCGGTTGGCGCTCGACCAGGCAGGTGCCGATGCCGTTGGTGCCTTCGCAGGCCTCGCTCCAGTCGGCGCCGAGCCACAGGCCAGCCTGCTCGAAGGTGCGTTGTTCCGCCTGCTGGGTGACACAGTTGAGGATTACCCCGCGGGCATCGGTGAGCAGCACCGCATGGCCGGAGCCGGCCAGCTGACGGTGCAGGCTGTTCATCTCGTTGCTGGAAATCTCCAGCACCTGCTGCAACTGCTCGCGGCGTTCGAGCATATGCGCATGTTCGAGTACTGCTGGGGCCGAAGCGCGGGCCGGGTCGAGGCGGTGTTGCTCCAGGCAGCGCAACCAGGAACGCGCCACCGAGGGATCTGCCGCCGGACCGGCTGCGGGGCTGCGGCCCTGGGCCACGGTCAGCACCTGCTGGGCATGACGCCTTGCGTGATTGTGCATTGTTATTGTTCTCCGCTCTGGAGTCGCACGTAATCGAACTTCGCCTGGCAGCATCCTCCAGGCGTAAAGCCATTGCAAGGCGGACTGACCGGCGAGTCATGGCGCTGTATCGACAGCGGTACAAACTGTCACCGGCGCTGCACCTTGGGCGATACAGATCGTCATTCAGCGCTCACTGATGAAACCAAGTAAAAGCCTCTAAACCGGGACTTCCCGGCAACTGGCCCAAGCCTTGCTCTAGTCCCTGGCACGCGCCCTGTGATATCGATTCGACGCCAGTCTTCCGTGGGAGGGGCTTTAGCCGCGATGCTTTCAGTGCCATCAAGATCAATCGCGGCTAAAGCGGAGCGCCGCCCGGCCCCTCCCACGACAGAGCATTCGTATCCAGACACTAGGCGCCTCCCCAATAAAGAAAAAAGCCAGGAGATTCTCACCATGCGTTATGCCCACCCCGGTACCGAAGGCGCCCTCGTTTCCTTCAAGGCGCGTTATGGCAATTACATCGGCGGCGAGTTCGTCGCCCCGCTCGGCGGCCAGTATTTCACCAACACCTCGCCGGTCAACGGCCTGCCGATCGCCGAGTTCCCCCGTTCCACCGCCGCCGACATCGACAAGGCGCTGGACGCCGCCCATGCCGCCGCCGATGCCTGGGGCAAGACCTCGGTGCAGGAGCGCTCGCTGATCCTGCTGAAGATCGCCGAGCGCATCGAAGCCAATCTGGAAATGCTCGCCATCACCGAAACCTGGGACAACGGCAAGGCCGTGCGCGAAACCCTGAATGCCGATATACCTCTGGCCGCCGACCACTTCCGTTACTTCGCCGGCTGCCTGCGCGCCCAGGAAGGCAGCGCCGCCGAGATCGACGGCAACACCGTGGCCTATCACATCCACGAACCGCTCGGCGTGGTCGGGCAGATCATCCCGTGGAACTTCCCGCTGCTGATGGCCGCCTGGAAGCTGGCCCCGGCCCTGGCCGCCGGCAACTGCGTGGTGCTCAAGCCAGCCGAGCAGACGCCGCTGGGCATCAGCGTGCTGCTGGAGCTGATCGGCGATTTACTACCGGCTGGGGTGCTTAACGTGGTGCAGGGCTTCGGCAAGGAAGCCGGCGAAGCGCTGGCGACCAGCAAGCGCATCGCCAAGATCGCCTTTACCGGCTCGACCCCGGTGGGTTCGCATATCCTCAAGTGTGCGGCGGAGAACATCATCCCGTCGACCGTAGAGCTGGGCGGCAAATCGCCGAACATCTTCTTCGAAGACATCATGCAGGCCGAGCCGAGCTTTATCGAAAAGGCCGCCGAGGGCCTGGTGCTGGCGTTCTTCAACCAGGGCGAGGTGTGCACCTGCCCGTCGCGGGCGCTGGTGCAGGAGTCGATTTATCCGGCATTCATGGCCGAGGTAATGAAGAAGGTCGAGCAGATCAAACGCGGCGACCCGCTGGACACCGACACCATGGTCGGTGCCCAGGCTTCCGAGCAGCAGTTCGACAAAATCCTCAGCTACCTGGAAATCGCCAAGCAGGAAGGCGCCGAGCTGCTGACCGGAGGCAGCGTGGAAAAGCTCAGCGGCAGCCTCACCGGCGGCTATTACATCCAGCCGACGCTGCTCAAGGGCCACAACAAGATGCGTGTGTTCCAGGAAGAAATCTTCGGCCCGGTGGTCAGCGTCACCACCTTCAAGGACGAAGCCGAAGCCCTGGCGATCGCCAACGACACCGAGTTCGGCCTCGGCGCCGGCCTCTGGACCCGCGATATCAACCGCGCCTACCGCATGGGCCGGGCGATCAAGGCCGGTCGCGTGTGGACCAACTGCTATCACCTCTACCCCGCCCATGCCGCTTTCGGTGGCTACAAGAAATCCGGAGTCGGCCGCGAGACCCATAAAGTGGCACTCGAGCACTACCAACAGACAAAAAACCTGCTGGTCAGCTACGACATCAACCCACTGGGCTTCTTCTGACCCGTAGGGCGGGTGCAACCCGCCTGATTTGGTGGCGGGTTACACCCGCCCTACGGCGCGGCAACCGGCACAACATATCTGAAAACGCCTTCCGCATAGCTAAAAGCGCAAAACACCGTGCCAACCGCGACCGCCCGTCGCGGCTGGCATAGGCGTTGCTTGCACGCCACTGGTCTATACCACTACTTTGGGCGGGTACTCGATGACTTCCACGACACAACTCAAACCCACGCTCGGTACCCTGCATTTATGGGGCATCGCCGTCGGCCTGGTGATTTCCGGCGAATACTTCGGCTGGAGCTACGGCTGGGGCAGCGCCGGCACCCTGGGCTTTCTGGTCACCGCGCTGATGGTCGCGGCGATGTACACCTGCTTTATTTTCAGCTTTACCGAGCTGACCACGGCGATTCCCCATGCGGGCGGTCCCTTCGCCTATAGCCGCCGCGCGTTCGGCGAAAAAGGCGGCCTGATAGCGGGACTCGCCACCCTGATCGAATTCGTCTTCGCGCCGCCGGCGATCGCCATGGCTATCGGCGCCTACCTCAATGTGCAGTTCCCCGAACTCGACCCTAAGCACGCGGCGGTCGGTGCCTACTTCGTGTTTATGACCCTGAATATCCTCGGCGTCAGCATCGCCGCGACCTTCGAACTGGTGGTCACGGTGCTCGCGGTGGCCGAGCTGCTGGTATTTATGGGCGTGGTCGCGCCGGGCTTCAGCTTCAGTAACTTCGCCCTCAACGGCTGGGCCGGTTCGGACACTTTCAGCACCGCATCGATCGCCGGGATTTTCGCCGCGATTCCCTTCGCCATCTGGTTTTTCCTCGCCATCGAAGGCGCGGCCATGGCCGCCGAAGAAGCCAAGGACCCGAAACGCACCATCCCCAGGGCCTATGTCAGCGGTATTCTGACCCTGGTATTCCTGGCGATCGGAGTGATGATCATGGCCGGCGGCGTCGGCGACTGGCGCCAGCTGTCGAACATCAACGACCCGCTGCCGCAGGCGATGAAAGCGGTGGTCGGCGACAGCTCGACCTGGCTGCATATGCTGGTGTGGATCGGCCTGTTCGGCCTGGTGGCGAGCTTCCACGGCATCATCCTCGGCTACTCGCGGCAGTTCTTCGCCCTCGCCCGCGCCGGTTACCTGCCCCAGGGCCTGGCCAAGCTAAACCGCTTCCAGACCCCGCACCGGGCGATTCTCGCTGGCGGCGTGATCGGCATCGCGGCGATCTACAGCGACGGCCTGATCAACCTGCAAGGCATGAGCCTGACCGCGGCGATGATCACCATGGCGGTGTTCGGCGCCATCGTGATGTACATCATGAGCATGCTCAGCCTGTTCAAACTGCGTAAAAGCGAGCCGCTGCTGGAGCGTACCTTCCGCGCCCCGGGCTACCCGATAGTGCCGGGCATCGCCCTGGTGCTGGCGCTGGTCTGCCTGGTGGCGATGGTCTGGTTCAATATGCTGATCGCCCTGGTGTTCCTCGGTTTCATGGGCGCGGGTTTCATCTATTTCCAACTGACCCACCAGCAACGCGCCGAAGCCCCGGCCGACGCCATGCTGACCGGCGCCTGAGTCCCGCGCAGGTGCAAACAGCCGCACGGCCCGCGCCGTGCGGCTCGACCATTTAAGCAGCAACCGTTTCAGGAGCCCGCGCACATGGCCCGCTTTTCCCACTCCATCGGCGGCGAAACCTACCGCTTCGACAGCCTCAAGGAAGTCATGGCCAAGGCCAGCCCGGCGCGGTCCGGCGACTACCTGGCGGAAGTCGCGGCGCACAGCGATACCGAGCGCGTGGCCGCGCAAATGGCCCTGGCCGATATTCCGCTCAAACACTTTCTCGACGAAGCGCTGATTCCCTATGAAGAGGATGAAGTCACCCGCCTGATCATCGACAGCCATGACCGCAATGCCTTCGCCGCGGTCAGCCACCTGACCGTCGGCGGCCTGCGCGACTGGCTGCTCGGCGACCAGGCCGACGAGCAGTCGCTGCGCAAACTGGCCCCCGGCCTGACCCCGGAAATGGCCGCGGCGGTGTCGAAGATCATGCGCGTGCAGGACCTGATCCTGGTGGCGCAGAAAATCCGTGTGGTCACCCGCTTTCGCAACACCGTCGGCCTGCGCGGGCGCATGTCCACCCGTTTGCAGCCGAACCACCCGACCGACGAACCGGCCGGCATCGCCGCGAGCATTCTCGACGGCCTGCTCTACGGCAACGGCGACGCCATGCTCGGGATCAACCCGGCCACCGACAATATCGCCTCGATCTGCGCCCTGCTGGAAATGCTCGACGCGATCATCCAGCGCTACGATATCCCGACCCAGGCCTGCGTGCTGACCCATGTCACCACCTCGATCGCCGCGATCGAGCGCAGTGTGCCGTTGGATCTGGTGTTCCAATCCATCGCCGGCACCGAGGCGGCCAATGCCAGCTTCGGCGTCAGCCTGAAAATCCTCCAGGAAGGCTACGAGGCGGGTCTATCGCTGAAACGCGGCACCCTGGGCAACAACCTGATGTACTTCGAAACCGGCCAGGGCAGCGCGCTCTCGGCCAACGCCCACCACGGCCTCGACCAGCAGACCTGCGAAACCCGCGCCTACGCCGTGGCCCGGCATTTCAAACCGTTCCTGGTGAATACCGTGGTCGGTTTTATCGGCCCCGAGTACCTGTACAACGGCAAGCAGATCATCCGCGCCGGCCTGGAGGATCACTTCTGCGGCAAGCTGCTCGGCCTGCCGATGGGCTGCGACGTGTGCTACACCAACCACGCCGAGGCCGACCAGGACGACATGGACACCCTGCTGACGCTGTTCGGCGTGGCCGGAATCAACTTCATCATGGGCATCCCCGGCTCCGACGACATCATGCTCAACTACCAGACCACCTCGTTCCATGATGCGCTCTACGCGCGCCAGGCGCTGGGCCTGAAACCCGCGCCGGAATTCGAGGCCTGGTTGCAGAAGATGGGCATCTTCACCCAGACCGACGGCCGCGTGCGCTTCGGCGAAAACCTGCCGCCGGCTTTTCGCCAGGCCTTGGCGCAATTGGGCTGAGGAGGCCGCGCATGTGTGAAATCAAGCCAACCCATATCGACCTCGCACCAGACGACGCCTCCAGCGCCATCGCCAACCCCTGGCAACAACTGCGCAGCCTGACGCCCGCGCGCCTCGCCCTCGGCCGCGCCGGCACCAGCCTGCCGACCAAGGCGCAGCTGGACTTCCAGTACGCCCACGCCCAGGCCCGCGACGCCGTGCACCTGGCGTTCGACCACCCGGGGCTGAGCGCAGCCCTGGCCGAACGCGGGCGCGCCAGCCTGCTGCTGCACAGCGCCGCCAGCGACCGCGACACCTACCTGAAACGCCCGGACCTGGGCCGCCGTCTGGACGCCGCATCGGCCCAGCGCCTGCGCGACTACGCCGAGGAGCATGCGGGCGGCATCGATCTGGCCGTGGTGGTCGCCGACGGCCTCTCGCCGCTCGCGGTGCATCGTCATACCCTGCCGTTTCTCGCGCGGATGGAAGAACTGGC
>CBIHQF010000252.1:0-6258 GCA_966211665.1 uncultured Pseudomonas sp.
CAGCATTGGCCTGCGCTCGATCAAACGATCGGCACCTTGTTGCAAGCCGGCGCCTGGGTCAGTCTGGCGCACCCGTGGCAATACGACTTTACTCGTACTAAGCGGCGCAAACTGATCGCCGATTTCGCTCAGGCCGGCGGCCATGCGTTGGAAGTGGTCAATGGCATGCAGCCGGCCGAACAGGTCGGCGGCTTGGCGACTCTGGCGCGCGAATTCGGCCTGCTGGCAAGTGTCGGCAGTGATTTCCATGCACCGGGCGACTGGTCGGAATTGGGCATGTACCGCCCGCTCCCGGAAGACCTGTCGCCCCTTTGGGCGCGTTTCCTACATGTCCAGCAGCCTACCGCAATCTGAACAGGGATTAAGCGTGAGCCAATTTTTCCAGATCCATCCGGAAAACCCACAGCCGCGCCTGATAAAACAGGCCGTGGAAATCATCCGGAGCGGCGGCGTGGTGATTTATCCCACCGACTCGTCCTACGCGCTCGGTTGCCGTATCGGTGAGAAGAGCGCGGTCGAGCGGATTCGGCGCTTGCGCCAACTGGACGACAAACACAACTTCACCCTGGTCTGCCGCGATTTATCGCAGCTGAGCCTGTTCGCTAAAGTCGATACCGGTGCCTTCCGCTTGTTGAAGACCCATACGCCAGGGCCTTACACCTTTATCCTCAACGCCACCCGCGAAGTGCCGCGCATGGTCCTGCACCCCAAACGCCGCACTATCGGTCTGCGCGTGCCGAGCCATCCGATTGCCCAGGCATTGTTGGCCGAGCTTGGCGAGCCCTTGATGAGTGTCACGCTGATCTTGCCGAGTGAAACGCTGCCGATGAGCGATCCCTATGAAATGCGGCAGGTGCTCGAGCATCAGGTGGATCTGATCATCGATGGCGGTTTTGGCGGGCTGGAGGCGTCCACCGTGATCAGTCTGGTCGACGATGAGCCAGAGGTGGTGCGCGTGGGCTGCGGCGATCCATCGCCTTTCGGCGAGGTTTGACGATCTCGCCGAACGGCGTGAACCGTTTGAGCTACAGCGGCTAGATGATCAGCGCTACCAATATCGCCACCAACAGGATAACGATGAAGTCGTTGCCGCTAAGCGCTCCTGCGGCCGGCAGGGCATCGATCCGTTGCGCCAGGGTGGCGGCTTCGGTTGGCGTCAGCGCATCGACCCGGCTACGGGCGAGGGCCGCCGGGACATCCATGACTTGCAAGCGTTCCTGCACGTTGGCACGGTCGAGAAACTCACGGACTTTGTCGCGGTCGGCCTGAGCGCTTCGCTCGGCAATCACTTCGCTGGTGCCGATCATGCTGGCGGCTGCCGTTGGCGGCAGCAGGAAGAGCATGAGCAAACAAAGGGTCAGCAGGGCGAAACCTAGGGGGAGGGAGGTCGTTTTCAGAATTAGATCCCCGAAAGATGGTCGGGATACGCGCCGAGTATGAATATGTCGGCGGCGGGTTCTGCCGCTGGCCGCTATTTGCCTGACGGCTTCATAAATTGGGACCGGTAGCCTGCCTGGCGGTTCCCTTCGTCGTTTTTCCCGCCACGGCGTCGGGGCTCGCTATACTGCGTGCCTTGTCGATTCCTTCAGGTGACCCCGTTTGAGTCTTGTCGATTCTGAGCGGCGCGTGCTTTCCGGCATGCGCCCCAGCGGCCGTTTACACCTCGGCCATTACCATGGCGTGCTGAAAAACTGGATCAAGTTGCAGCACACCTATGAATGTTTCTTCTGCATCGTCGACTGGCACGCGCTGACCACCGACTACACGGCGGCGGGGCAACTCGCCGATAACGTCATGGATATGGCGGTCGATTGGCTGGCCGCCGGCGTCAGCCCCAGCTCGGCGACCCTGTTTATTCAATCGCAAGTGCCGGAACACGCCGAGTTGCATTTGCTGCTGTCGATGATCTGCCCGCTCAGTTGGTTGGAGCGTGTGCCCTCCTATAAAGAACAGCAGGAACTACCCCACGGGCGTGATCTGAGCACCTTCGGCTTTCTCGGCTACCCCTTGCTGCAGGCCGCGGACATTCTGGCCTACCGCGCCGGTGTGGTGCCGGTGGGCAGCGATCAATTGGCACATATCGAGTTCGCTCGCGAGGTCGCGCGGCGTTTCAACCATCTATACGGTCGTGAGCCGGGGTTCGAAGAAAAGGCCGAAATGGCCATCCTCAAACTCGGCAAAAAAACCGCCACGCTCTATAACAAACTGCGCAAGGCGTTCCAGCAGGAGGGCGATGTCGAAGCCCTGGAAACCGCCCGGGCGCTGCTCAAGGATCAGCAAACCATCACCCTGGGCGACAAGGAGCGGCTCTTCGGTTATCTCGAAGGCGGCGGCAAGGTGCTGCTGCCGGAGCCTCAGCCGCTGCTCAGCGAGGCGCCGAAGATACTCGGGCTCGATGGCAGCAAGATGTCCAAGTCGCATAACAATTCGATTTTCCTGCACGACAGCGCGGTCGAGGTCGAGGAGAAAATCAAGCGCATGCCCACCGACCCGGCGCGTGGTCACCGCACCGACCCGGGCGACCCGGCCAATTGCCCGGTCTGGCCATTGCATCAGTTGTATTCCAGCGAGCCCACCCGCACCTGGGTCGAGCAGGGCTGCAAGAGCGGCGGCATTGGCTGTCTGGAATGCAAAGGGCCGGTGATCGAGGCGGTGCAGCAGGAACTGATACCCTTGCAGGCCCGCGCCGCCGACTATCGGGAGAGTCCCGATCTGGTACGCGGCATACTGGCCGAAGGCGCCGAGCACGCGCGTGCCGAGGCACGGGAAACCCTGACCGAGGTGCGTCTGGCCCTGGGCTTGAACTACCGCTGAGCGCGATGCGAATTTAAGAGAAAGCCATGGATAACCCGCCACGCGAACCCGTTGTCGACAGCCAGGCCCATGCCCAGCAGGAGCTGCCGTTCGCCCTGGTTTACGGTCAGGCGGTTACCGAGATGCCGCTGGATCTGTATATCCCGCCGGATGCGCTCGAGGTGTTTCTCGAGGCGTTCGAGGGGCCGTTGGATCTGCTGCTGTACCTGATCCGCAAGCAGAACATCGACGTACTGGACATCCCAGTGGCGGAAATCACCCGCCAGTACATGGGCTATGTCGAGCTGATGCAGTCGGTGCGCCTGGAATTGGCCGCCGAATACCTGGTGATGGCGGCGATGCTCGCCGAAATCAAATCGCGCATGCTGCTGCCGCGCTCCAGCGAGGCGGAGGCCGAAGAAGACGACCCGCGCGCCGAGTTGATTCGCCGTCTGCAGGAATACGAGCGCTACAAGGCGGCTGCCGAGGGCCTCGACGAGCTCACGCGGGTCGGTCGCGACCTCACAGTGCCGCGCCTGGAGGCTCCCGAGGCGCGTGCGCGCAAGCTGTTGCCGGATGTCAGCCTGGAAGAGTTGCTGCTGTCGATGGCCGAAGTGCTGCGCCGCGCCGACATGTTCGAGAGCCATCAGGTCACCCGCGAGGCCTTGTCGACCCGCGAGCGCATGAGCGAGGTGCTGGAACGCCTCAAGGGCGGCGCCTTTGTGCCCTTTGTCGCACTCTTCGCCGCGGAGGAGGGGCGTCTGGGCGTGGTCGTGACCTTTATGGCGGTACTCGAATTGATCAAGGAATCCTTGGTCGAACTGGTGCAAAACGAGGCCTACGGCCCCATCCACGTGCGTGCGCGAGCTGAATGAGCATGAACCTGACCGACCCCCGCGAACTCGCTAGCTTGCTGGAAGCCTTCCTGCTGGCCTCCGGCAAACCGCAATCGTTGGAACGTTTGTTCGAGTTATTCGAGGAAAACGAGCGCCCCGACGCCGAGGTGTTCAAGCAGGCGCTGGAGGCGTTGCGCCAATCCTGCGAGGGCCGCGCCTTCGAGCTCGTGGAAGTCGCCTCGGGCTACCGCCTGCAAGTGCGCGAGCGTTTCGCACCCTGGGTCGGCCGCCTCTGGGAAGAGCGCCCGCAACGTTATTCGCGGGCGATGCTGGAAACCCTGGCGCTGATCGCCTACCGCCAGCCGATAACCCGTGGCGAGATCGAAGACGTGCGCGGCGTGGCGGTCAACAGCCATATCGTCAAAACCCTGCTGGAGCGTGAGTGGATCCGCGTGGTCGGCCACCGCGACGTACCGGGCCGGCCGGCGATGTTCGCCACCACCAAAGCCTTTCTCGACCACTTCAATTTGAAGAACCTCGACCAGCTTCCGCCGCTCGCCGCGCTGCGCGAACTGGAACCGGAACCGGCGCTGGCCTTCGACGACGAACTGGCCGTCCCCGAGAGCCTGCAAGCGCGGGCCGATCTTGCGATAAGCGGTCTTGCGGCCGACGACGAACCGGCCGCCGAGGCGAGCGAGCAAACCAGCTTCAGCAGCCTGCTGGCCGAGTTGGATTCGATGGAGCAGGGTTTGAAAATCGACTTCGACGACCTGCGCGAAGCGGATGCCGACGATCAGGTCGAGGACGCTGAAATGCCGGCTGATCAGGAAGAGCTGCCGCGGGATTGAGCAAAGCCCGTAAGCTAGGTGGCGTTTTCGTAGGATGGACATAGCAAAGCTTTGTTTACCGCTGGCATCCGTAGGGCGGACAAGCCTGCGGCATGTCCGCCCTACGGGCGGCGCCTGTATTCTGTCTGTAGGAGCGGCCTTGGCCGCGATCGACTGGACCGGCTATCGAAAGGCTCCGACGCTCGCCCGTCCGCCAACTAGGCTGAATCCGTGCGCTTAGACTGCATTTAGCGTATGCTCCGCGCCCCTTCGACGACTCAAGAGCCTGTTCAAAGGCGCGCGAGCTAGAGCCATGCAAGGCAGAAACAGGCGAGGAAGCGGAGTTTACAGTTGTAAATGAGCATTCCGAGCCTGTTTCTAACGCAGCAGGGTCGACGCGCAGCAGACTTTGAATAGGCTCTTAGTCGTCCTATCACTAGAGATAACACCGGGAGGTGCCCAGATGAGTGAATCCGAAGAATACAGCCCCGCAGGCGAGAAACTGCAGAAAGTCATGGCGCGCATGGGCCTGGCTTCGCGCCGCGAAATAGAAGGCTGGATCAGCGCCGGCCGGGTCAAGGTCAATGGTGCGGTCGCCGGTCTCGGCCAGCGGGTCGACCTGCATGACGCCATCGCCATCGATGGCCGCTTGATCAAGCGCGAAGAGGCCGCCGAAAACGTGCGCCGCGTGATCATTTACAACAAACCCGAAGGCGAGATCTGTACCCGCGACGATCCGGAAGGCCGTCCGACGGTATTCGATCGCCTGCCGCGACCGAAGGAAGGCCGTTGGATCAATATCGGCCGCCTCGACATCAACACCACCGGCTTGCTGATGTTCACCACCGACGGCGAGCTGGCCAACCGCTTGATGCACCCGTCCTACCAGATGGACCGCGAATACGCCGTGCGCGTGCGCGGCGAGGTCGACGACGAGATGATCGAGCGCCTGAAAACCGGCGTCATGCTCGAAGACGGCCCGGCCAAGTTCACCGACATCAAGGAAGCCCCGGGCGGCGAGGGTTTCAACCACTGGTATCACTGCGTGGTGATGGAAGGCCGTAACCGCGAAGTGCGGCGCCTGTGGGAATCCCAGGGTCTGGTGGTCAGCCGCTTGAAGCGCGTGCGTTTCGGTCCGGTGTTCCTTACTTCGGACCTGACCATGGGCCGCTGGCGCGAAATGAGCCAGCGCGAAGTGGATATCCTCAGCGAAGAAGTCGGCCTGAAACCGGTCGCCTTGCCGGATATGAAAGAGAAGACTCGCGACAAGCTGGATCGCCTGCAGCGCAAATCGGCCAAACCGGTCGGCCGCGTCGAGCGCCCGGCGCGTACCCTGCGCCCGGCCCATGGGGCTGGCCAGCCGGACGCCGATCAGGGTCGCGCACGCGCGCCGCGTGGCGAAAGTGCGGATCGGCCGGTGCGTACGCCACGTCCGCCGCGCGCTGATCAGGGGCGTAGCGAGGCTGGCAAAGGTACCCCGGTCGCCGAGCGTCCGCGTGACATCAACAAGAAACGCCCCGCCAAACCCGCGGCCAAGCGTCCAGGCGTGGAACTGGCCGAGCGTCCGGCGCGCAAACCGGCAGGTGCGCCGGTCAAGCGTCGCAGCCAGCCCACGGGCGAAGGTCAGCGTCCGGGTTTCGGTCGCGGTAGCCGCAAGCCGGAATAAAAGGGCTAACAGGCCGTTGAAAAATGTAGGCGAGGCAGGCAAGACAAGGCAAAAACGGCCGAGGAAGCGGAGTTTACTGGCTGTAAATGAGCATTACTCGTTTCACTCGCCCTTCGGGTCGCGCTAAAGCGCGTTA
>CBIHQF010000253.1:0-6256 GCA_966211665.1 uncultured Pseudomonas sp.
CGAAAAAACCAATGCTCAAAAAAAATCTATTCTTACCGAGTGGGACTCTACCCATACTGAGTACAAAAGCCGCTCAGACTTCTCCCGAATCATCAGCAGACGAGACGGATTAAAGGAACGAACTGTATACACCTGGATATCCGAGCACGAAAAAACAAAGCTCTAACTTTGCAGTGTGCGCGCATACTGTACTGCCTGCACGTAAGCTGCAATGTAAACCGTTAAAAAATCGCCCTTAAATACGGCCATGTTCAACAACGCCCGAGAGGCACCACAACATGGTTAAGACTACCAACCCCACTCAGCTCGCCCGCCGCTTTATCAAGCTACCCAAAGTAAAGGACTACACCAGCCTTTCCACTTCTGAAATTTACCGGCGCATTGCCGCCGGCACCTTCCCGGCTCAAGTCACCCTCGGCCCGAAGTCTGTTGCATGGATCGAAGCCGAGGTGCTGGCCTGGTGTGACTCGCTGGCTGCACAACGCGAGGTGGCCTAAATGAAAAAGGCCACCCGTTCCGAAGAACAAGGCAGCCAGTCGCACGGCCAGATTACCACCAGCTCAGGCTCCGCGCCGAGCATTCAGTCCACGATAGTCGCGCATTCATTCCCAACTATTGCCAATACTGCCCAGGCGCGCTATGGTTTGAACGTCGTTGCAAATTCAGCGACCGGGTGTGGAAGCCCGAACAAGCAAAAGGCGCACAAGCGCCACCGTTCGACAGCAGGCGCTTTTTTTGTGCCTGCAGTTTCGCTTTATGGTGGCTGCGTGCGGGAGGGCTTCGGCCCTGCCGGGTTCCTTTTGCCCCGGTCTTCCACACCCGTACGCAGCTGCCGCCCATCATGTGGAAGTGATGTCGGTAGTTCCTCAGCAAAAGGAGCCCTACCCATGAACCACGCTCAAAATCCGTCCAAATCTGGACACACCATCACCCACGCCGCCGCCTGGAAGGCCCGCGCCTTCGCTGCCCTGCGCGCCAACTCTTCACTGTCCGTCCGCCTGGTTCGCTACAACGAAGCCATGGCCCGCGCTCGCGCTCTGGAAGCCCAGGAGGTGCGCCATGCGTGAATTCGTCCGAGCAGCCTATCAACACGGCAGCACCTTGACCCAAGCCGGCATTGCTCTGGAGACCATCGGCAATCTGTTGGGCTGCGATGGGGCCGAACATCACCTGAAAAAGGGTGATCTTAACGGCCTGCACCATGCTGTTGCCGTCATCGGCACCCTGCTGAAAGACGCCGGTTATGAGCTGTGTGAACAGGCCGAGGAGTCCGGAGCCCTGAAAGAGCAAGGAGGCGGCCATGCGTAACCAACTGACCGCTCGCACCAGCTCCATCCCGGAAGTGGTCTATGCCGCCGATGGTCAGCTGGATGGCCATTCCGTTGAAATCGTCGCCTGGAGTCGCAGCCGCCTGGCGCTCAACTTCGGACCTTGCAGTCTCTCCCTGACGCCGGCCGCGATGGTCGAGCTGATCGACCACTTGGCCAAGGCCATGAACAAGATCGTGGAAACGCAAGCCATCGAGCAGGAGGTGTAAAAATGAATGCCTTAATAAAATCGCATCAGCTTGACACTCGGCCTTCGGCTGTACCGGGCCCATTCCCCAAGCCCCAGAAAAATCGGGTGCGCTTCAAGGCTCCTAAGAAACGTAGCTCCGACTTTTACACTCTCCCTTTCGTTGGCAAAGATCATGGCGAGTTCAGCTACTGGGATGTTCCGCTGACAACTGACTTTCTCCCTGGCACCTTTCTCGGTAGCGCTCTCGCAGGCATCTACCTGAATTACATCCGCGACTCCGAGAACATTATCAAGCACTGCCTGCTGGACGATATCTCTACTGCCTGGCTTGATAAAGCGAGGTCCTGCACGCCAGAAGAATACGAGGCTCTCCGCGGTCAGATCAAAGGCTTCATCGGGGAAATCAATCCGTGCCGGGTGATTTCCAGCTGGCCCGGCGCAGCCGCCGATGCTCCTCAGAGTAATGAGTCTTTGCTCAATCAGGCGAACCGCTGGTTGGAAATAGGCAGTGACGATGCACTGCTTAGCATCTTGAACACCGCCACCGAACAGTCGGCGAAGGAGTAACCCCATGACTCAGAAAAACAGCGCTTATGCGCTGACGGGATCGGCTTGCCTGGAGAAAGTGAAATTAGCCTTTCGCGATGCCCTGCAGGACGCTTTCGGGCGGATCGACTGGCTTCCCCTGGCCGACGGCACCATCCAGCGCTTCCACGTCCCGGGTGATCGCGTCGGCACACGTAACGGCTGGTATTGCCTGTTCGCCGACGCATCCCCGGCCGGGGCTTTCGGCAGTTGGAAAACCGGCGACCTGCATCACTGGCGATCTGAAGGCGCGACCACGCCAACAGATGTTGAACACATGCGTCGGCGCATCGAGGAAGCCAGGCGCCAACGGGAAGCCGAGCAGCAACAGCGCAGGCTGAAAGCCACCGAGTACGCGCATCGCCTCTGGCGCGATGCTCGGCGTGCAGATCCTCACCACTCCTACCTGGTGGCAAAGGGTGTACGCCCGCACGGGCTGCGCCAGCACCGTGATCGCCTGCTGGTGCCGCTGTACCACGATGGCCAGCTGGTGAACCTGCAAAGCATCGCGCCGGACGGCTCCAAGCTGTTCCAGTCCGGTGGCCAGGTGAGGGGCTGCTATTCGCCCCTCGGCGCGATCCAAGGCGGCCAGCCGCTGTACATCTGCGAAGGCTGGGCGACCGGTGCCACCCTGCACCAGCACAGCGGCAATGGTGTGGCATGCGCGATGAATGCCGGCAATCTCAAGCCGGTGGCGCTCGCCCTGCGAGTGAAGTACCCGGACGCCCAAATCATCATCGCCGGCGACGATGACCGCCAAACCGAAGGCAACCCCGGACGCACGGCAGCAACAGCCGCGGCGTTGGCTGTCGATGGCTTGGTCACTTTTCCCGACTGGCCGGACGGAGCGCCGCTGACGCTAACCGATTTCAACGACCTGGCGAACTGGAGTGCAGCCCATGAGCGTGATTGAGCTGAAACCCAAGAGTCCGGTCCAGGAGGCATTGCACAACCTGTCGAGTGATGCTGGCGCACTGTACGCGCCGGCCATCCTTGAGCAGTTGCGCGCCATGCGCGGCAAAGACCCGGGTGCCTTCGCTCGACTGCGTGTCCAGGTGAAGGAAACCAAGATGCTTAGCATGGCCGAGTTCGATCGGCTGACAGCCACCGACCCTGACACCCAAGGCGCGGCCCATGCCGGCATCTTCGCCGAGGTGGAACCTTACCCCGACCCGGTGGAAGGTTCCGACCTGCTGGACGACATTGCCTTTGCTCTGGCGCGCTATGTGATTGCCGACAAGGAAACCATCCGCGCCGCCGCGTTGTGGTCGGCCTTCACCTGGCTGGTGGACGTGGTACAGATCGCGCCCATCGCCAATATCACGGCCCCGGAAAAACGCTGCGGTAAATCCATTCTGCTGACGGCCCTGGGCAAGCTGGCAAACCGTCCACTGCAAGTATCCAATATCGCACCCGCTGCATTGTTCCGCTCTATCGAGCTGTGGGCACCCACTCTGCTAATCGATGAAGTGGACGCCTTTCTGGCCGCCCACGACGACGCCAGAGGCATCCTGAATGCCGGCTTCACCCGCGACAGCGCCATCGTCATTCGCTGCGTGGGGGATGATCACATGCCCACCCCGTTCAACGTGTGGGGAGCAAAGGCGCTATGCGGCATCGGCAAGATCGCCGACACCCTGGCCGACCGCAGCGTTCCGCTTCGGCTGCGTCGACGCACGCCAGGGGAGAACGTTGACAGCCTGCGCCATTCTGATCCGGCGCTCTGGGAGAACCTGCGCTGCCGTCTGGCGCGCTTCGCCATTGACAGTGCAGACGCCATTAGCAAGGCCAGGCCAGCCCCTATCGCAGGCCTGAACGACCGCGCCAACGACGCTTGGGAACCGCTCCTAGCCATTGCGGACCTGGCCGGCGACCACTGGCCCAAGTCTGCCCGCAATGCCGCCATTGCCTTGCATGGTCTGGACGGTGAGTCGCCCAGCATCGGCGCCGAGCTGCTGGCAGATGTAAAAGCGGTTTTCGATGCCAGGAAGACGGGCAAGGTTTTCAGCGCTGAATTGCTGGAATCGTTAATCACTGACGACGAAGCACCATGGGCAACATGGAACCGTGGCAAGCCCATGTCGCCCCGACAGCTATCGGCCAAGCTGGCGGACTTCGGGATCAAGTCGGGCACGATTCGCCAGGGCCTCGACACCAAGAAGGGGTATTCCCTTGATCAGTTCCGTGACGCCTTTGCTCGCTACCTTTCCGGCGACACCCCCGTCACAAGCGTCACACCGTCACAAACCAACAGTCATGCGGCCTACAGCGATTTTAAAAGCGTCACAACCACCACAAGTGTGACGGATAAAAACTCGCTGAAAGCCAGGAGTGGCGCGGCTTGTGACGGTGTGACGGATAAAACACCCCCGCAGCCGAGAGTGGAAAGCGCTGACTTGCCCAAGTGGGATGAAAACGATCAGGAGGCGATCTGATGGCCGCCATCGATTACCTCACCACGCACGGGTTTTCCGCCCGAGTCTCCGGTAAGCGCCTGATCGTGTCGCCGGCCAGCAAGCTCACCTCGGCAGATCGTCAATACATCAAACTGCATCGGCTGGAGTTGATCGCCGAGGTCGCGGCCAATGACGGCGAATCTCGGCACAGCCATTGGACGGTCACGGTTCCAGGCTGGCGGCCCTTCACGATGATCTGCGCACCCATCACCCACGACGAAGCCCTCGCGGATGTTCGCGGCCGCTGGCCCGATGCTGAGGTGGCGCCATGACCGACGATCTGCACCAGCGGGCGGAGGAATGCGCCCGCCAGCTCTACGAGTGGTGTATCGCCAATGGCCGTTGGGTTTCACCTGATCGCCGTGTGAAGCCGGAGACCGCCGCCGAGATCCTTGGCGTTACACACGGCACGCTGAGTAACTGGCGAAGCCAGGGCGTTCCGCTGCCGTATTTCCGCCCGGGTGCTCGAGGCGGTGTCACTTACCGCTTGAGCGACTTGGCGCTACGAATTGAGAGCGAATTAATCACGTGAATTCACGGAGTGACACGCTGTTGCATCGTTGAAATGGCGGTGGCGGGTCATCCTTTTACTACATGCACAGCTAAGGGCTTTCCTCGTGTCCTACATCTCCGATCGATCGGCAATCGCCGACTTTGTCAGCTACGCGAAGTGCTTGATGTTGGCCGACGGTCATCTCAACCAAATCATGGCCACGGACCATAAGAAGCACCTGACGGAACGTGCTGACGTGATTCTTAAGGCGGCCGTGGCAGCCGGCACCACAACCAGCCCGGAGTGGGCCGGCAATCTGGTCAGCTACCAGGCGATAGCGAGCGCCTTTGTCGAAAGCTTGCGCTCGATCTCGGTGTTCGATGCGATGCTGCCGAACATGCGTCGGGTGCCGCTCAAGACGATCCTGGCAGTGGTTACCAGCTCAATCGAAGGCAGCGGGCCGAGTGAGGGCCAGGCCAAGCCAGTAAGCCGGCTAAGCGTTGGCGGGGCAACACTGGACGCCAGCAAGGCTATTGCTCTGATTGTGGTCTCCGACGAGCTGCTGCGCGGCACCGACATTGCAGCCCAGGAGCTGCTGGCTACCGAAATGCGTAAAGGGGTATCGGCAGCCACAAATCGGAAGTTCCTGGCCGGTGTTACCAGCGGTGCCGCGGCGTTCGTTTCGAGCGGTTCGACGCCCGCCGCGATCTATGCGGACATCGCCAAGCTAGGCAAGGCAGTGTCGGTCACCGGGACCTCTAAGCTCTATCTCGTAGTCGACCCTGCTTCGGCGGTTTCTCTTTCGTTCAAGACCACCGCTGACGGCCTCCTCGCATTTCCCGATATGACCCCGAGCGGTGGTGCAATCGGTGGCGTACCTACTCTGGTGAGCGATGAGCTGCCGCAGGACAGCAGCGGTTCCAGCGTCGCGCTGCTGGATGCCGACAGCATCGCCGCCGGCGATATGACCGTTACGCTCAGAGGTTCCAAGCACGCCACCCTGCAGATGAACACCACCCCAGGCGAAGGTGCGCAGCAGCAGGTTTCCATGTTTCAAACCGGCTCTTATGCGCTGATTGCAGAGCGCTGGTATGGCTTCGAACGCCTGCGCAGCACCGGTGCCGCTCTTCTGACTGGCGTGGAGTGGTGATCTCATGACGCCTAAATCAGAACAGTTAATGGATGAACTGGCCGAGAGCATCCT
>CBIHQF010000254.1:0-6236 GCA_966211665.1 uncultured Pseudomonas sp.
TGCGCCGGCGCTTATCCAGGCTACGTACTGATCAGCGATGGGTAACGCTGCGCTCAACCGCATCCTACGGCGTGCCCATACACCGCCCACCCCTGCAGAAGCGCTACACTCTGCGCCCCACTGCCCCGGAGCCGCCCATGTCCCATCCATTCGCCGCACTCACGCCCGACCTGGTGCTGGATGCCGTGGAAAGTCTCGGCTACCTCAGCGATGCCCGCGTGTTGGCGCTCAATAGCTACGAGAACCGCGTTTATCAGGTCGGTATCGAAGACGAAACGCCGCTGATCGCCAAGTTCTATCGCCCCGAGCGTTGGAGCGACGCGGCGATCCGCGAAGAACACGCCTTCACCTTCGAGCTGGCCGAATGCGAGGTGCCGGTGGTCGCGCCCCTGGTTCGCGACGGCGAAACCCTGTTCGAACACGCCGGCTTCCGCTTCGCCTTGTTCCCGCGTCGCGGCGGCCGGGCGCCCGAGCCGGGCAATCTCGATCAGTTGTATCGCCTCGGCCAATTGCTCGGCCGCCTGCACGGGGTCGGCGCGCTCAGGCCGTTCGTCCATCGCGAGGCGTTGCAGGTGGAGAACTTCGGCCATGCCAGCCTGGCCACCCTGCTCGACGGTGGCTTTATCCCGCGCAGCCTGTTGCCGGCCTATGAGTCGGTGGCGCGCGATCTGCTCAAGCGCCTGGATGCGCTGTTCGCCAACAATCCGGTGCAGGCGATTCGTCTGCACGGCGACTGCCACCCCGGCAACCTGCTGTGCCGCGACGAGACCTTCCATATGGTCGACCTCGACGACTGCCGCATGGGCCCGGCGGTGCAGGACCTGTGGATGATGCTCGCCGGCGAGCGCCACGAGCGCCTTGGCCAGCTGTCCGAGTTGATGGACGGCTACCAGGAGTTCCACGATTTCAACCCGCGCGAACTGCCGCTGATCGAAGGCCTGCGCAGCCTGCGCCTGATGCACTACAGCGCCTGGCTGGCACGGCGCTGGGACGACCCGGCCTTCCCCATCAGCTTTCCCTGGTTCGGTAGCGAGCGTTACTGGGGCGAGCAGATCCTGATCCTGCGCGAGCAACTGGCGGCGCTGGATGAAGAACCGCTCAAACTGTTTTAGCGTCGCATCGGCGATGAAAATATCGGGGTTAGCGACGCCTTCCGTTTAGCCGCGATTGACCTTGGAGGCGCTGAAACATCGCGGCTAAAGCCCCTCCCACGAAAGCGACAGATTATTCGTGTCATGACATTAGCCCCTACTAAGGAGTCGCCCGTGCATCTGGTTGAACGCTGGTTCGGTGAAGGTTTCGCCGAGCTGCACCCCTTGCTGCAACAACTGCATCGCCAAGGCGGCAACCTGCACGGGCAGGTCGAGCTGCAACTGGGCAAGGGCCTCGCCGGCAAGCTTGGTGCGCGCCTGGCCGGGCGACTGGGCATTGCCCTGGATCGCCCGCAGGTGCCGCTGAAGGTCAGTATCCATTCCAGCGGCGGCACCCTGCACTGGAACCGCCACTTCGCCGACGCCGCGCCGATGTGTTCGAGCTTCCAGCCCCATGGCCATTGGCCGGACGGTTACTGGATCGAATCCACTGGCGGTATTCGCCTGGCGCTGGCGGTGGATGTCCGCGACGGCGGCTGGTACTGGCGCCCACTGAAGGCCTGGGTGCATGGCGTGCGCGTGCCTTTGTGGCTGCTGCCGCGCACCGAGGCCTACAAGCGTATCGATGCCGACCGTTATCACTTTTATGTCGGTTTCAGCCTGCCGCTGCTCGGCCTGCTGTTCAGCTACAGCGGCGCGCTGCAACTTGAGCTATAGCTACAGGGCCAACTGTATGGTCAAGCGTAACGCCAGCTTTACAACATTCGCCAAGCCCGCCCGCGGATAAAGCTGAACGAGCGGACAACTCCAAGCGTCGGCGCTTAGAATCCAAGACTTTAGTTAGTTGCCTAAGCAAGGACCCCATATGGCCACCGTCAACCCGCGGCGCGGGTACGTACTCGGCGTGACCGCTTACACCATCTGGGGTCTGTTCCCCTTGTATTTCAAAGCCATCCAGGACGTGCCGGCGCTGGAGATCGTGGTCCATCGCGCGCTCTGGGCGGCGCTGTTCGGCGCCTTGCTGCTGGCCGTATGGAAACATCCGCGCTGGCTGTCGGAGCTGCGCGAGAACCCGCGGCGCTTCGCCATTCTCGGCCTCAGCGGCGCGCTGATCGCCTGCAACTGGCTGGTGTATGTCTGGGCGGTGAATAACGGGCGCATGCTCGAAGCCAGCCTCGGTTATTACATCAACCCGCTGGTCAACGTGCTGCTCGGCCTGTTGCTGCTCGGCGAACGCCTGCGTCGCCTGCAATGGCTGGCGGTGGGCCTCGCCGCTTTGGGGGTGATGCAACAGCTGTGGCAGCACGGCAGCATTCCCTGGGTATCGCTGGTGCTGGCCTTGACCTTCGGTTTCTATGGCCTGATCCGCAAACAGGCGCCGGTGGCGGCGCTACCGGGGCTGGTGGTGGAAACCTGGTTGCTGCTGCCGGCGGCCATCGGCTGGTTGTGGTTGAACCCCGCCGCGGTGAGCACCCAGCCGGTATTCTGGGGCAGCGCCGAAGCGCTCTGGCTGATCGCCGCCGGGCCGATCACCCTGGTGCCGCTGGTGTGTTTCAACGCCGCGGCGCGCCATCTGCCCTACGTCACCCTGGGTTTTCTGCAATACATCGCGCCGACCCTGGTGCTGCTGCTCGCGGTGTTCACCTTCGGCGAGCGCTTCGACCCGAGCACCTCGTTGGCATTCATCTGCATCTGGGCCGGCCTGGCGGTTTACAGCCTGGATATCTGGTTGAGTCTGGGCAAGCGGGTGAATCCGGCTACTGCCTAAGCATCGGGGCCACCCCGTTTTTGTAGATCCTATGTTTATGTGCAATGCCTGCGAATTCGTAGGGCGGGTGAAACCCGCCAGGGCATATGCAAGGCATGGCGGGTTGCACCCGCCCTACGTCGACTAGCACCGCTCCGGTAGCCCGGATGCGATCCGGGGGAGCAATGTCAGCCGTAAAACCATCTCCTGGATTTCATCCAGGCTACGGAAGCAGATGGATCGGGGCGCGGATCTGGCGGTTAAACATAGGATCTACGCCATGCGCGTTAATCGTCGACGCGCAGGTTCAATTCGACCATCAGGTCGTCGGCCAGGGTCTCCAGTTTGCTTTGCAGGGTGTCCAGGCTGAGGCTTTGCGGAACGGCCAATAGCGCCTCGGCATGGAACAACAGTTCGCCGCTCATCGGCGCCGGCGACACTTCGGTTTCCAGGCTTTCCAGATTGACGCCCAACTCGGCCAGCAGGCGGGTGATATCGCGCACTATGCCGGCGCGGTCGTTGCCGACCAGATCGAGCAGGATCGGCCTCCAGGTGCGGACCGGCTCGGCACCGCCGGCGGCCAGTAATACGCGGATGCCCTGGGCATTCAGTTCTCCCAGAGCCTTGACCAGGCCGGCGTGGGACTCCAGCGGCACATCCACCCGCACGATGCCGGCGAATTGCCCGGCCATACGCGACATGCGGCTTTCCAACCAATTACCGCCGTGGGCGGTGATGCACTGGGCGATGCGCTCGACCAGCCCTGGCTGATCCTGCGCGATAACCGTAAGTACCAGATGATCCATGCCCAACTCCTGATTCCAGCGTCGTTCGGTGGCGGCTCAGGTCAGCCCGAGCCAATAGGTATAAAACACCTGATCGCGGACATAGCCAAGGCGTTCGTAGAGCGCCTGGCCGACCAGATTGGTTTTTGCCGTTTCCAACTGCAAACCGCAAGCGCCGCTGGCCTCGGCATGCGCCCGGGCGGCGTTCATCAACGCCTCGCCGATGCCCTGGCGACGTGCGCTTTCGGCGACATAGAGATCGCTGAGCAACCAGGCCGGCGCCAGTGCCAGCGAGGAAAAGAACGGATAGAGATGCACGAACCCCAGCCCCGCACCCGCTTGGTCGCGGGCGATAAACAGGGCCGAGTCGCCTTGGGCCAAACGCGCGGCGAGAAAATCGCGAACCACCGGCAAGGGTTTGTCGATGCCGTAAAACCTCAGATAGCCGGCGAACAGCTTCGCCAGTTCATCGAGATCGGCCAGACGGGCCGCAGTTATCGCCATGCTCGGGCTCCAGAGGGTAAAACCGCAGTATAGGCAAGCACCGAAGGGCCGCGAGACAAATAGCCATGTGCCAAAGCCCTAATTTTATGAAACAATAATTAACTTTTTTGTATACAAAAAAACCTCGAAGTGACTGCGAAGCGCCTCTTGGTCGCAGAGCGACGCGCACCCCCCTGATTTTCCCAAGATCTTGATGTAGTATGCCGCGCCTTGGACTACAAGACTGAATCCCCGAGTCCGAAGCGGCTATCGAGTAGAGCTGAAGAGCTGAGCAGAGTGAGGCAAGTGATGACTGAACGCGTTCAAGTGGGTGGCCTGCAGGTCGCCAAAGTGCTGTTCGACTTCGTGAACAACGAAGCCATCCCCGGTACCGGCATCGCCGCCGATAAATTCTGGGCGGGCGCCGTAGCCGTGATCGACGAACTGGCCCCGAAAAACCGTGCCCTGCTCGCCAAGCGCGACCAGATCCAGGCGCAGATCGACGCCTGGCACCAGGCCCGTGCGGGCCAGGCCCATGACGCCGTCGCCTATAAAGCCTTCCTCGAAGAAATCGGCTACCTGCTGCCGGAACCGGCCGACTTCCAGGCCACCACGCAGAACGTCGACGAAGAAATCGCCCGCCTGGCCGGCCCGCAGCTGGTGGTGCCGGTGATGAACGCGCGCTTCGCCCTGAACGCCTCCAACGCCCGTTGGGGCTCGCTGTACGACGCCCTGTACGGCACCGACGTGATCAGCGAAGCAGGCGGCGCCGAGAAAGGCCGCGGCTATAACAAGGTTCGCGGCGACAAGGTGATCGCCTTCGCCCGCGCCTTCCTCGACGAAGCCGCGCCCCTGGCCGCCGGTTCCCATGTCGACTCCACCGGTTACCGCATCGAAGCCGGCAAGCTGGTCGTCAGCCTCAAGGGCGGCAGCAACACGGGTCTACGCGACGACGCACAACTGGTCGGTTTCCAGGGCGACGCCGCTGCGCCCATCGCCGTACTGCTCAAGCACAACGGCTTGCATTTCGAAATCCAGATCGATGCTTCCAGCCCGATCGGCCAGACCGACGCCGCCGGCGTTAAAGACGTGCTGATGGAAGCCGCGCTGACCACCATCATGGACTGCGAAGACTCGGTCGCCGCCGTCGATGCCGACGACAAGGTCGTGGTCTACAAGAACTGGCTGGGCCTGATGAAAGGCGATCTGGCCGAAGAAGTCGCCAAGGGCGGCCAGACCTTCACCCGCACCATGAACCCGGACCGGGTCTACACCAAGGTCGACGGCTCGGAGCTGACCCTGCACGGTCGTTCGCTGCTGTTCGTGCGTAACGTCGGCCACCTGATGACCAACCCGGCGATTCTCGATGCCCAGGGCAACGAAATCCCCGAAGGCATCCAGGACGCGCTGTTCACCAGCCTGATCGCCATCCACAACCTGAATGGCAACACCAGCCGCAAGAACACCCGCACCGGTTCGGTCTATATCGTCAAGCCGAAGATGCACGGCCCGGAAGAAGTCGCCTTCACCACCGAGATTTTCGGCCGCGTCGAAGACGTGCTCGGCCTGCCGCGCAATACCCTGAAAGTCGGCATCATGGACGAAGAGCGCCGCACCACGGTCAACCTGAAAGCCTGCATCAAGGCCGCCAGCGAGCGCGTGGTGTTTATCAACACCGGCTTCCTCGACCGCACCGGCGACGAAATCCACACCTCCATGGAAGCCGGCGCCATGGTGCGCAAGGCCGCCATGAAGAGCGAAAAGTGGATCGCCGCCTACGAGAACTGGAACGTCGATATCGGCCTGGCCACCGGCCTGCAAGGTCGCGCACAGATCGGTAAAGGCATGTGGGCGATGCCCGACCTGATGGCCGGCATGCTCGAACAGAAGATCGCCCACCCGCTGGCCGGCGCCAACACCGCCTGGGTACCCTCGCCGACCGCCGCCACCCTGCACGCCCTGCATTACCACAAGGTCGACGTGTTCGCCCGTCAGGCCGAACTGGCCAAGCGCGAGCGCGCCTCGCTGGACGATATCCTCAGCATTCCGTTGGCGCAAAACACCAACTGGACGCCCGAGGAAATCCAGAACGAACTGGACAACAACTCCCAGGGCATCCTCGGTTACGTG
>CBIHQF010000255.1:0-6223 GCA_966211665.1 uncultured Pseudomonas sp.
TCAGCGCCCTTACGGTCAATGCGGCTAAAGCCCCTCCCACCCAGCCCCGGCATTGAACCGACACATGATGGTGGACGGAACACTAGGGTCTGCGACCGTTTCGCAGAGTCAGATGACCGCGGCCAAACTGAACAGCCCTGGCATTTCCTATACAAGCCCTACTTTTCCTTACAAATACTTGTACAAAGTATTTGACTTGTACAATCCCGCACCTATGATGAACACAAGTTGTACATTCAAGATGATATGTACAAGAAGTCATCAGAGGCTGCGCCATGAATTCGCCCCGGATCCCTCTTCGCGACAAGCCGAAACTCGGTATCAGCGCCTGCCTGCTCGGCGCCGAGGTGCGCTACAACGGCGGACATAAGGAGTCGCGCCTGTGCAACCGCACCCTGAACGAATATTTCGATTTCATCCCGATCTGCCCTGAAGTCGCCATCGGCCTGGGCATCCCCCGCGAGCCGATTCGCCTGGTCGGCAATCCCGCAGCTCCCCGTGCGGTCGGCACCGTGCACCGCGAACTGGATGTCAGCGCGCCCCTGGCCGCCTACGGCGAGCGCATGGCGGGCGAGCTGAGCGATATCTGCGGCTATATCTTCATGCAGCAGTCGCCGTCCTGCGGGCTGGAGCGGGTCAAGGTCTATCAGGATGGCGGGCGCCCGAGCGAAGCCAAGGGCCGCGGCCTGTTCGCCCGGGCCTTCTGTGCCCGCCACCCGGACCTGCCGGTGGAAGAAGACGGCCGCCTCAACGATCCGGTGCTGCGCGAGAACTTCATCACCCGCGTGTTCGCCTATGCCGAATGGCAACGGCTGCGGCAAGCAGGCGTCACGCCCAAGGCGTTGCTCGACTTCCACTCGCGCTACAAGTACCTGCTGATGGCCAGCGACCCGCAGCAATACAAAGCGCTCGGCCGCCTGCTCGGCAACCTGCACCGGCACGACCTGCGGGAACTGGCGCCACGCTACTTCAGCGAGCTGATGGCAGCGCTGAAAAAGTGCGCGACCCGGCGCACCCACAGCAACGTGTTGCAGCACCTCAGCGGCTATTTCAAACAGGCGTTGAACAGCACCGACAAGCAAGAAATGCAGCAATTGATCAGCCAGTACCGGCATGGCGTGGTGCCGCTGGTGGTGCCACTGACCCTGCTCAAGCATCACCTGCGACGCAACCCCGATGCTTACTTGGCGCAGCAGGCCTACCTGCAGCCCCACCCGGAAAACCTCAGCCTGCGGAACGCCTTATGACCCGGCAATTACTTTGGCTGCGCACCGATCTGCGCGTGCAGGACAACAGCGCACTGGCTGCCGCCATGGCCGCCGGGCCGACGGTCGCGCTGTTTCTGCTCAGCCCCGGGCAATGGCAGGCACATGACGATGCGCCGAGCAAAGTCGACTTCTGGCTGCGCAACCTGCAAGCGCTGTCGATCGAACTGGGCCGGCTGAATGTGCCGCTGCTGATCCGCCAGACTAACGATTGGAGCGATGCGCCATGGCTTATCGCCACGCTGTGCGCGGAGCTGCGAATCGGCGCCGTGCGGGTCAATCGGGAATACGGCGTACACGAGAACCGTCGCGACCAGGTCGTATTAACGGCACTGGCTTGCCTGGGCATCGACATGCACAGCCATCTGGACCAGTTGTTGTTCGCCCCGGGCACTGTCCTGACCCGCAGCGGCGGCTATTTCCAGGTCTATAGCCAGTTCCGCAAGGTCTGCTACCAGCGCCTGCATCACTCCCTGCCAAGCCTGGTGCGCACGCCTCAGGCACAGGCGCCGCTGGCCATCGCCGGCGATGCCATCCCCGACTCGGTAAGCGGCTTCGCGCCGCCCAGCGAAGCGCTGCGCCAGCACTGGCCCGCCGGGGAGCAGGCGGCGCATGCCCGCCTCGCGGAATTCGCCGACCAGCAGATGGCCTACTACGACGACAACCGCGATATCCCCGCCCGCCCCGGCACCAGCCAGCTGTCTCCCTACCTGGCGGCCGGCGTGCTGTCGCCACGCCAATGCCTGCATGCGGCGCTGCAAATCAATCAGGGCGAATTCGACAGCGGCAATAGCGGCGTCGTCACCTGGATCAACGAGTTGCTCTGGCGCGAATTCTACAAGCACATTCTCGCCGGCTACCCGCGCGTGTCGATGGGCCGCGCCTTCCGCCCGGAAACCGAGGCCGTGGCCTGGCGTCATGCGCCCGCCGAGCTGGCCGCCTGGCAGCAGGGACGCACCGGTTTTCCGATCATCGACGCGGCGATGCGCCAACTGCTCGCCACCGGCTGGATGCACAACCGCCTGCGCATGATAGTGGCGATGTTCCTGACCAAGAACCTGTTGATCGACTGGCGTGAGGGCGAGCGCTTCTTTATGCGTCATCTGATCGACGGCGATCTGGCGGCGAACAACGGCGGCTGGCAATGGAGCGCATCGACCGGCACCGATTCTGTGCCCTACTTCAGGATTTTCAATCCGCTCAGCCAATCGGAACGATTCGACCCGGACGGCCGTTTCATTCGCCACTGGCTGCCCGAGCTGGCCGACCTGAGCAACCGCGACATCCATAACCCCTACGCGCTCGCGCAGCACGGCGGTGGCCTGTTCGGCACGGTGGATTATCCGCCGCCGATGGTCGATCTGCCCGGCAGTCGCAGCCGTGCCCTGGATGCGTTCAAGAGCCTGCCGCATCTGGCGGCGAAGGTGGCGTCATGAGCGACTTTCTGCGCCAGTTCGCCCATAGCTTTGCCAGCCTGGACAAGAACAACCTCGACCGCCTCGACAAGCTGTACAGCGTCGACGTGCTGTTCTGCGACCCGCTGCATGAAGTGCGCGGGCTGCAGGCAATGCGCGGTTATTTCGCCGAGCTGTACGCCAATGTCAGCGAATTGCGCTTCGACTTCTACGGCTTCGACGAGGTGCGCGAAGGCGAAGGCTATCTGCGCTGGACCATGAGCTACCGGCACCCGCGTCTGGCCAAAGGCCGGTTGATTCGCGTCGAGGGCTGCTCGCACCTGCTATGGCACGACAAGGTGTATCGCCACCGCGACTATTTCGATGCCGGCAACCTGCTCTACGAACACCTGCCGCTGCTCGGCTCGGCCATTCGCTGGCTGAAAAGGAGGCTGGCATGAGGTGCAAGTCACGACGCATCTGGCTCACCGGCGCCAGCAGCGGCATAGGCGCGGCCTTGGCCGAACGCCTGCTGCAAAGCGGCCAGCGCGTAGCCGTCAGCGCGCGCACGGTCGAGCCTTTGCAAGCGCTGGCCAAGCGCTACCCGCGCCAGGTGCTGGTGGTGGCCGGCGATCTCCGCGATGCGGCGCAGGTGCGCTCGATCGGCGAACGTATCGCCCAGGTCTGGGGTGCGCTGGACACCGCGATCCTGAATGCCGGCACCTGCGAATACCTCGAGGCGCGGGCCTTCGACGCCGCGATGATCGAACGGGTGATGCGCGCCAATCTGTTTTCCGCCAGCTACTGCATCGAGGCGGCGCTGCCGCTGCTGCGCCTGGGCAACCGTCCCCATCTGGTCGGCATCGGCAGCGCGGTGACCTACCTGCCGCTGCCGCGCGCCGAGGCCTATGGCGCCTCGAAAGCGGCGCTGCGCTATCTGCTCGAGGCGCTGCGTATCGACCTGGCCAGCGAAGGCATCGATGTCACTGTGGTCAGCCCCGGTTTCGTCGACACCCCGCTGACGGCGAAAAACGACTTCCCCATGCCGATGCGCTGGCCGGTGGAAAAAGCCGCCCGGCATATAGCCGATCGGCTGGACAAGCGGCCTCCCGAAATCGCCTTTCCCGGGCCGTTCATCTTCCTTCTGTCAGCACTCGCCCATTTCCCCAAACGCCTGCAACTCGCCCTCGGCAAACGCATGGCACGCACAACCGAGAGCAGCTCATGAAAATCGCCATTATCGGCAGCGGTATCGCCGGCCTCACCAGCGCCTATCTACTCAATCGCAGCCACCATGTCAGCGTGTTCGAAGCCAGCGATTGGGTCGGCGGCCACACCCATACCGTGGACGTCGAAGTCGACGGGCGCAGCTACGCCGTCGATACCGGCTTTATCGTGTTCAACGATTGGACCTATCCGAACTTCATCCGCTTGCTCGAGCGCCTGGGCGTTGCCTCGAAACCCACCGAGATGAGTTTTTCGGTCAGCGACCCGCTCACCGGCGTGGAATACAACGGCAACAACCTCAACAGCCTGTTCGCCCAGCGCCGCAATCTGTTCTCGCGGCCCTTTATCGGCATGGTGCGCGATATCCTGCGCTTCAATCGCGAAGCGCTCGAAGACCTCGAGCAGCAACGCATTCCGGCGTCCATGACCCTCGGCGGTTACCTGACCCTCGGCGGCTACAGCCAGCGCTTCACCGAGCACTACATAGTGCCGATGGGTGCGGCGATCTGGTCGATGTCGCTGGCCGATATGCTCGATTTTCCGCTGCAGTTCTTCGTGCGCTTCTTCAAGAATCACGGCCTGCTGTCGGTCAGCGATCGTCCGCAATGGCGCGTCATCGAGGGCGGCTCGCGCAGTTATGTGGCGCCGCTGAGCGCGTCCTTCAGCCAACATATTCGACTCAATTGCCCGGTGACCCGGGTCGAGCGCGACGGCGACGGGGTGACGGTGCATAGCGCCGCGGGCGCGGAACGCTTCGACAAGGTGGTGTTCGCCTGCCATAGCGACCAGGCCCTCGTACTGCTCGCCCAACCGACCGCAATCGAGCGGGAGATTCTCGCCGCCCTGCCGTATGCCGACAACGATGTGGTACTGCACACCGATACCCGCCTGCTGCCCGAGCGCCCCCTGGCCTGGGCCAGTTGGAACTATCGCCTGGGTGGGCCGGCGAATCGCCCTGCTGCAGTGACTTACGACATGAATATTCTGCAGGGCATTCGCAGCGATACAACCTTCTGCGTCAGCCTCAACCAGAGCGCCGCCATCGACCCGAGCAAGATCCTCGCCCGCTACACCTACGCCCATCCGCAATACAGCCTCGAAGCCGTTGCGGCGCAAGCGCGCTGGGACGAGTTGCTCGGCGCCAACCACAGCTATTTCTGCGGCGCCTATTGGGCCAATGGCTTTCATGAAGATGGTGTGGTCAGCGCCTTGCGCGTGGCTCGCGAATTCGGTGAGGCGCTATGAACAGCGCCTTGTACAGTGGTTGGGTGCAGCACCGGCGGTTTGCGCCGCGGCTGCATGACTTCCGCTATCGCATGGGTTTGCTCTACCTGGACCTCGACGAGCAGGAACAGGTGCTTGGCCTGTCGCCATTCGCCGGCAGCGGTCGCTGGGCACCGTTCGCCTTCCGCGAGGCTGACTATTTGCCGCAGTTCACCCACGCCGGAATGCGCCTGATCGACGCGGTGCGCCAGCGCGTCGCCGAAGCCATCGGCCATGCGCCGCAAGGTTCGATCTGCTTGCTGACGCAGCCGCGCAGCTGGGGCCTGGCGTTCAACCCGGCAAGTTTCTTCTACTGCCACAACCCGGATGGCAGTCTGCTGGCGATTCTCTGCGAAGTGAGCAACACGCCTTGGGGCGAGCGCTATGACTACGTGCTGCCCGCCGACGGCGAGGGCCACCAGCATTTCGCCGTGGCCAAGGCCTTTCACGTTTCGCCCTTTCTGCCGCGCGAGCTGGAGTACCGCATGAACTTCAGCCCGGCCGGCAAACGCCTGGGGATTCATATGGCCGACTGGCAGGGCGAAGACAAAGTCTTCGACGCCAGCCTCAGCCTGCAACGCAGCGAACTCAGCCGCGCCAGCCTGCACCGCTATCTGCTGAGCTTCCCCTGGATGACCGGCAAAACCCTGGCGGCCATTTATTGGCAAGCCCTGCGCCTATTGCTCAAACGCATCCCCCTGTTTCCCCATCGTGCCGCCGAAGGCGATTTGCGCGTGGCCCGCTCCGTTGCGAAGGAAGTTCCCCATGAAGAGTTCTAGCTTGTTGTCCGCGAAGTCTTCCGTGCTCGCCGGCAGCGGCCTCGGTGCCGCCCTGTTACGCCGCGCAGTACTGCGGCAGCTGGGCCGGCTGCGTCACGGTCAACTGGCCATCATCGAAGGCGACGAACGCCTGGTGTTCGGTGATGCCCATTCCAGCTCGAGCGCGGAAATCCAGGTGCTCGACGCAGCCCTGTGGGGGCTGGTCGCCGGCAACGGCTCGATAGGCGCGGGGGAAGCCTATATCCACGGCTACTGGAGCTCGCCGGACCTGACTGCGGTCGTGCGCGTGTTCGTC
>CBIHQF010000256.1:0-6219 GCA_966211665.1 uncultured Pseudomonas sp.
GCTCAGGGCCAGCACGCTGCCGGCCCAGAGCGCCAGTAGCCAGGCCAGGCGTTGCCACAGCGGCTTTTTCTCCGGAATATCCTTCATCCGTGCGCCCTCAGTGGTAGCCATCTTCTTCCGTAACCTTGCCGCGGAATACGTAGTAGCTCCAGGCGGTGTAGATCAGGATCAGCGGGATGATCAGCAGCGCACCGACGAGCATGAACAGCTGGCTTTGCGGCGGCGCCGCGGCCTCCCAGATCGATACGGCTGGCGGGATGACATTCGGCCATAGACTGATACCCAGGCCGATGTAACCGAGAAAGATCAAGGCCAAGGTCAGCACGAATGGCGAGTAGTTGGCGTTGCGCGCAACCGCACGCAACAGCGCATAGGTGGCGAGCAGCACCAACAACGGCACCGGCATCAGCAGCAGGATATTCGGCATGCTGAACCAGCGCTCGGCGATAGCGCTGTGCGCCAGGGGCGTCCAGATGCTGACCGCGCCGGTCACCCCGAGCACCACGAACACCAGGGGACGGGCGATGTCGTGCATCTGCCGTTGCAGACGGCCCTGGGTTTTCATGATCAGCCAGGTGCAGCCGAGCAGCGCGTAGGCGGCGATCAGCGCCAGGCCGCAGAACAGCGAGAACGGCGTCAACCAGTCCAGGGCGCCACCGGCGTAAGCCCGATCGACCACCTCGAAGCCATCGACATAAGCGCCCAGCGCCACCCCCTGAAAGAAGGTCGCGGCCAGCGAGCCGCCGATAAACGCCTTGTCCCAGACGTGGCGTGTCTCGGGTTTGGACTTGAAGCGGAACTCGAAGGCCACGCCGCGGAAAATCAGCCCCAGCAGCATGAAGATCAGCGGCAGGTAGAGCGCGCTGAGCACCACCGAGTAAGCCAACGGAAAGGCGCCGTAGAGCCCGGCGCCGCCGAGCACCAACCAGGTTTCGTTGCCGTCCCAGACCGGCGCCACTGTGTTCATCATCACGTCGCGCTCGCGCTCGCTTTTGACGAACGGGAAGAGGATGCCTATCCCTAAGTCGAAGCCGTCCATGACCACGTACATCATCACGCCGAACGCGATGATCGCAGCCCAAACCAATGAAAGATCGAAGCCCATGATCAATTCCTCTCGCCCAGTTCGTCGCTTTCGCCCGCTTCGAAGCTCTCGTCCGCCGCGGAGATCGGCCGCGCCGGTGTGCGTTGCCGGCCGGGGCCGCCGGCGCCCTCCTGCTTGCCCTCGTCGGTGACCGGCCCTCTGCGCACCAGGCGCATCACGTAGCTGATGCCGGCGCCGAACAGCGCGAAGTAGACGATCACGAACAGCGCCAGGGTCAGGCCCACCTGCCCGGCGCTATGCCCGGAGGAGGCATCCGCGGTGCGCATCAAGCCGTACACGACCCAGGGCTGGCGACCGATTTCGGTGGTGAACCAACCGGCGAGAATCGCCAGCACGCCCGATGGTCCCATCCACACGACTAGATGCAGGAACGCGCGGTTCTCGAACAGCCGGCCACGTACACGCAGCCAGAAGCCCCAGAGCCCGGTGAGGATCATCAGCAGGCCGAGCCCGACCATCACGCGGAAGGTCCAGAACACGATGGTCGAGTTGGGCCGATCCTCGGGGGCGAACTCCTTCAGCGCCGGCACCTGCTCATCGAGGCTGTGGGTCAGGATCAGGCTGCCGAGCGCGGGGATTTCGAGCTTGAAACGGGTTTCCTCGGCGTCCATGTCCGGCCAGCCGAAGAGGATCAGCGGAGTCGGCTCGTCGCCGTGATTTTCCCAGTGACCCTCGATCGCGGCGATCTTCGCCGGTTGGTATTCCAGGGTGTTGAGGCCATGGAAATCGCCGATCAGCGCCTGCACCGGCGCCACCAGCAGGGCCATCCACATGGCCATCGAGAGCATCTTGCGGATCGCCGGGTTGTTGCGCCCACGCAGCAGGTGCCAGGCGGCCGAGGCGCCGACGAAAAACGCGGTGGCGAGGAAGGCAGCGACGGACATGTGCGCCAGGCGATAAGGGAAGGACGGGTTGAACACCACGGCGAACCAGTCCGTGGGGATCACCCGGCCGTCGATGATCTCGAAGCCCTGCGGGGTATGCATCCAGCTGTTCGAGGCGAGAATCCAGAACGTCGAGATCAGTGTGCCGACCGCCACCATCAGCGTGGAAAGAAAGTGCAGACCCGGACCGACGCGATTCCAGCCGAACAGCATCACCCCGAGAAAGCCCGCTTCGAGGAAGAAAGCAGTGAGCACCTCGTAGGTCAGCAGCGGCCCGGTCACCGCCCCGGCGAAATCCGAGAAGACGCTCCAGTTGGTGCCGAACTGGTAGGCCATGACCACGCCGGAGACCACGCCCATGCCGAAGTTGACCGCGAAAATCTTCGACCAGAAGTGATAGAGGTCGCGGTAGACGCCCTCGCCGGTCTTCAGCCACAGGCCTTCCAATACCGCCAGGTAACTGGCCAGGCCGATGGTGATGGCCGGAAACACGATATGAAAGGAGATGGTGAACGCGAATTGGATTCGGGCCAGATCCAGCGCCTCGATGCCGAACATATAACATCCTCACTCAGGTTATTCGGGGCACAGCCTTGTGCGCGCGCCAGATGTGTTGGAGCGCAATAGGGTGCGATCGTTCTTGTTATATGGGGGTGACGGCGACCCAGCAGAGCTGCCCGAAACAGGCATTGATCTGGATCAAGCATGCTTGAAGCCTAGCGCCGAACGATGCCCGTAACGCTGTGGTTATTTGTCGCGCAGGGTCTACGCCATATATGACCGAATGGTCATAATGGCGGCCAATGCCGTGTCGCCACCCCCTCGCCCCCAAGGGGAGTGGGAGACGTAGCGCCGGACCATCGCGCACGCCGCGACAAACCGCGCGCCCCTGCCATCCACCATAAACGAACCCCATGCCCGCTCACGACGATTTGCGCCTGCGTAACCATCGCCCTTTTATCGCCTTCTGGTTGGCCCGGGTGGCTACCGCCAGCGGCTTCCAGATGCTCAGCGTGGCGATCGCCTGGCAGATGTACAGCCTCACCGGCGATGTGCTCGACCTCGGCCTGGTCGGCCTGGTGGAGTTCCTGCCGAAGGTTCTGTTCATCCTGCTCACGGGGCATGTGGCGGACCGCTTCGATCGGCGCAAAGTCGCCGCGCTGTGCCAAACCGCCCAAGGCCTGGTGGCCTTGGCGCTATTGCTCGGCAGCACGTTGACCGGGATCAGCCGCGAAACCCTCTTCGTCATCGCTTTTCTGCTCGGCAGCGCGCGGGCGTTCGAGATGCCGACGACCCAGGCCTTACTGCCGAACATAGTCCCGGCCGGCCTGTTCCCCGCCGCCGTGGCCGCCTCCGCCTCGGCGATGCAGACCGCCACCATAATCGCGCCGGCCATCGGCGGCTGGCTCTATGCGGTGGGTGCCGGCTGGGTGTATGGCAGTAGCGTGGTGCTCTACGGCGTGGCCCTGAGCCTGATGCTGAGCCTACCGGCGCAGCAAAAACCGCTGAAGCAGAAGATGTCGGTGGAGTCGCTGCTCGCCGGTTTTCGCTTTATCCGCAGCCGCCGCGAAGTGTTCGGCGCGGTATCGCTGGACATGGTCGCGGTGCTGCTCGGCGGCGCCACGGCGCTGTTGCCGGTGTTCGCCAAGGACATTCTGCTGACCGGCCCCTGGGGCTTGGGCCTGTTGCGCTCGGCGCCGGCGGTGGGCGCCTTGTTGATGTCGATCTGGCTGGCGCGCATGCCGATCGAACGCCGGGTCGGCCCGGCGATGCTGACCTCGGTGGCGATTTTCGGCGTGGCCACCATCGCCTTCGGCCTGTCCACCTCGCTGTGGTTCAGCCTGGCGACCCTGGTGCTGCTGGGCGCGGCGGACATGGTCAGCATGGTGATCCGCGGCGCCTTCGTGCAGCTGCAAACGCCCGACGCCATGCGCGGCCGGGTCAGTGCGGTGAACGGCTTGTTCATCGGTGCCTCGAACCAACTCGGCGACTTCCGCGCCGGGGTCAGCGCGGCCTGGTTCGGCACCGTGCCGGCGGTGTTGATCGGTGGGATCGGTGCGCTGGTGGTCAGCGGCTTGTGGATCAAATTGTTCCCGGCCCTGGCGCGGCGCGACCGGATGCATGAAGCGCCGATCGACGACAAATAAAGGGATTTCGCCATGTCGGCGCCACATCGGCTCCGATAGATCCCATATTCATGGGCAAGGTCTAGCAGGCTGTTGAAAAACTACCTGCGTTGCCATCGCGGCGTTAAAAACAGGCCGGGACTCGGCGTCTCAAAATGCTCATTTACAGCTCGTAAAGTCGAGTGCGACCCCAGTCGCTTTTTCGCCTGTTTTTGTGGGGCCGCCATCGGTATTGCGCTAGCTGCCTCGCCAACGTTTTTCAACGGCCTGCTAGGCCTCGTAGGGTGGACATGCCGGAGGCTTGTCCGCCATCCGGGCCGCCATCGGTGGACAAGGCTTCGCCATGTCCCCCCTACAAAAGCGCACGCCCAATCGGGGAGTGATCAGACCAACATGGCCTCGGCCACTTCCTTGCGTTTGCCCTTGCCCTTTAGCTGCTCGACCAGGGTCAGGGCGAATTCCATGGCGGTGCCGGGGCCCTGGCTGGTAATGCAGTTGCCGTCGACCACCACGGGCTGGTCGACGAAGGTGCAGCCGCTCAAACGATCGCTGAACGCCGGGTAGCAGGTCATGCGCCGTTGCTTGAGCACGCCGTATTGCTGCAGGGCCAGCGCCGGTGCGGCGCAGATGGCGGCGAACAATTTGCCGGCCTTGGCCTGCTCGCGCACCTTTTCGGCCAACGGCTCGTGCTCGGCCAGGTGCTGGGCGCCGGGCATGCCGCCGGGTAGCACGATCAGGTCGAAATCCTGGGCCAGCACGTCGACCAGCATGGTATCGGCGGTCAAGCGCGTGCCGCGGGCACAGGTGATCATTCGCCGCCCTTCGATACTGGCCACCACCACTTCGACCTCGGCGCGCCGCAGCACGTCGATCAGGGTCACGCACTCGATGTCTTCAACGCCGTCAGCAAGGCTGATCAGGGCTCGTGTGGTCATATTGGCCTCCTTCTTGCCTATGCAAGTTGCTGTAGCTAGTTGACCATTCGGTCATAAATTCACCCCCTCGGGGCGAGCTGATATGATGCGCGCCTTTTTCCGGATCGCCAGCAAAAACATGCACAAGCGCGTGGATGTGCTTTGCTTTCGATTTGCATATTCACGGCGCCATTGCCGTTACGGAGCGTTGCAGATGCTGGAAAGATTGTTCCAACTCAGGGCACATAACACCACGGTGCGCACCGAAGTGCTGGCGGGGCTGACCACCTTCCTGACCATGGCCTACATCCTCTTCGTCAATCCCAACATGCTCGCCGAAACCGGCATGGACAAAGGCGCGGTGTTCGTCGCCACCTGCCTGGCCGCGGCCATCGGCTCGGCGATCATGGGCCTGCTGGCCAATTACCCGATCGCCCTGGCGCCGGGCATGGGCCTCAACGCCTTCTTCACCTACACCGTGGTGCTGACCATGGGTCACAGCTGGCAGGTGGCGCTGGGCGCGGTGTTCCTCTCCGGGGTGATCTTCTTCGCGTTGTCGATCTTCAAGATCCGCGAGTGGATCATCAACAGCATCCCCCTGGCCCTGCGCGCCGGTATCGCCGCCGGCATCGGCCTGTTCCTGGCGATCATCGCGCTAAAGAACGCCGGCATCGTGGTCGACCACCCGGCCACCCTGGTGACCCTCGGCGATATGAGCCAAGGCGGCGTATTGCTGGCCTGCCTGGGCTTCTTCGCGATCGCCGCCCTGGCCTATCGCAAGGTCACAGGCGCGGTGATGATCGGCATCCTGCTGGTCACCGCGCTGTCGATTCTGCTCGGTCTGTCGCAGCTCGGCGGCGTGGTCTCGATGCCGCCGTCGCTGATGCCGACCCTGCTGCAATTGGACATCATGGGCGCCCTGGATATCGGCCTGCTCAGCGTGATCTTCGCCTTTCTGTTCGTCGACCTGTTCGACACCTCCGGCACCCTGGTCGGCGTCGCGCAAAAAGCCGACCTGCTGGACAAGGACGGCAAGATGCCGCGCCTCGGCCGCGCGCTGATGGCCGACAGCACGGCGACCATGGCCGGCGCCGCCTTGGGCACCTCGACCACCACCAGCTATATCGAATCCGCCGCCGGCATCAGCGCCGGCGGGCGCACCGGCCTGACCGCCTGCGTGGTCGCCCTGC
>CBIHQF010000257.1:0-6217 GCA_966211665.1 uncultured Pseudomonas sp.
GGTGCGCATCAGCCGACACGGCAAGCAAACGACCTACGCCCAGCAGCCGGTCTACGCCCAGGCGCCTGCACCGGCGCCGGCCGCAGCACCGATCGCCGCAGCCGCGGCCGCGGCCGAAAGCGCAGCCCCGGCTGCCGCCAAGTTGAACGGCACCGTGGTGCGTTCGCCGATGGTCGGCACCTTCTACCGTGCCGCCGGCCCGACCTCGAGCAACTTCGTCGAAGTCGGCTCGACCGTGAAGAAAGGCGACATCCTCTGCATCGTCGAAGCGATGAAGATGATGAACCACATCGAGGCGGAAGCCAGCGGCGTCGTCGAATCCATCCTGGGCGAAAATGGTCAGCCAGTGGAATACGACCAACCCCTGTTCACTATCGTTTGAACTGCGGAGAGCCTGCGATGTTGGAAAAAGTTCTGATCGCCAACCGCGGCGAGATCGCCCTGCGCGTCTTGCGTGCCTGCAAAGAGCTGGGCATTAAAACCGTTGCGGTGCACTCCACCGCCGACCGCGAGTTGATGCACTTGGCCCTGGCCGACGAATCGGTATGCATAGGCCCGGCTTCCGGCGCCCTGTCCTACCTGAACATCCCGGCGATTATCAGTGCCGCCGAAGTCACCGGCGCCACCGCCATCCACCCCGGCTACGGCTTCCTCGCGGAAAACGCCGACTTCGCCGAACAAGTCGAAAACTCCGGCTTCGCCTTTATCGGCCCGAAAGCCGAAACCATCCGCCTGATGGGCGACAAGGTCTCGGCCAAGGACGCCATGAAACGTGCCGGCGTGCCCGTGGTTCCCGGCTCCGACGGCCCGCTGCCGGAAGACGAGGAAGTCGCCCTGGCGATTGCCCGTGATGTCGGCTACCCGGTGATCATCAAGGCCGCCGGTGGCGGCGGTGGTCGCGGCATGCGCGTGGTGTACAAGGAAGAAGACCTGATCAAATCGGCCAAGCTGACCCGCAGCGAAGCCGGTTCGGTGTTCGGCAATCCGATGGTCTATTTGGAGAAGTTCCTCGGCAACCCGCGCCACGTCGAAGTCCAGGTGCTGTCCGACGGCCAGGGCAACGCCGTTCACCTCGGCGACCGCGACTGCTCGCTGCAGCGCCGCCACCAGAAGGTATTGGAAGAAGCGCCGGCACCGTTCATCAACGAACAGTCGCGCGCCGAAGTGCTCAAGCGTTGCGTCGATGCCTGTATCGAGATCGGCTACCGCGGCGCCGGCACCTTCGAGTTCCTCTATGAAGACGGCCGCTTCTACTTCATCGAGATGAACACCCGCGTTCAGGTCGAGCACCCGGTATCGGAAATGGTCACCGGCATCGACATCGTCAAGGAGATGCTCAGCATCGCCGCCGGCAACAAGCTGTCGTTCACCCAGGAAGACGTGGTGATCCGCGGCCATTCCCTGGAATGCCGGATCAACGCCGAAGACCCGGACAACTTCATGCCCTGCCCCGGCAAGGTCAAGCACTTCCATGCCCCGGGCGGCAATGGTGTGCGGGTCGATTCGCACCTGTACAGCGGCTACACAGTACCGCCGCACTACGACTCGCTGATCGGCAAGCTGATCACCTACGGCGCGACCCGCGAAGAAGCCATGGCGCGCATGCGCAATGCCCTGGACGAAATCGTCGTCGACGGAATCAAGACCAACGTGCCGCTGCACCGCGATCTGGTCCGCGACAAAGGCTTCTGCAAGGGCGGCGTGAATATCCACTACCTGGAAAAGAAACTGGGCATGGATAAGCACTAAGTTTTATCGCAACTTGCACAGGGGCCGCTATATGCGGCCCCTGTGCGTTTCTGCAAGGATGCACTGACATGCCTCTGAAAGACCGTTTTCTGGCCATAGGCCCCGCATTTGGCGAGGCCGTTATCTGCCTGGCCCTGGCACTGCGCTCAAGCTTGCGCCCTGGCATAGTGCTGCGCTCTTCCGGCCTCTGCCTGCTGATGTTCGGCCTGTGGAGTTGGGTGTTCTACGCCCATTTCGAACTGATCGCCAAGGCCGCCGGCCTGATCTCGGTATTCGTCGTCTACGGTGCGGCCACGCTCGGCTTTCTCCCCTCGCTCAGTGGCGGCTCGGGCGGCGGCATGGCCGGCATCGGCCCAGCGCTGGCCATGCTACTGGTCTATGCGGCGATTCTGGCGGCGGCGATCATAGTCGTGCTGTATATCGGCCTGATAGTGCTGAGCATTCGCCTGGCGCTACGCTGGGTACTGATGGACAGCCTGCGGGCCCGCGCGCTCGAGCGCTACCCCCAGCTGGCGACACGCACGCCGGGCGAGGCCAACCTCCTGCACAGCAGCCGCGTCCACCTGGGCCCCTGGCTGGGCATCGGCATCGGACCGCTGCTCTGCCTGGCGGTGCCGGTAATCAACGGCGTGCTGTTACTGCTGCTGTTGGCCTACCTCAACGTGCGCTTCCTGGTGCCCGCCGCGCTCTCCGGCTTGGCCAGCGGCACCGAACAGATGCAGGCGGTACGCAGCCAGCGCGGCGCAGTCATCGCCTTCGGCCTGCTGATCCTGCTCCTGGCCGTGGTGCCGGTGCTCAACCTGCTGCTGCCGGCCCTGCTCGGCGCCGGCTCCTGCCACCTGGCCTACCGCGGCCTCGACCGCCCGGACGGCACGGCTGGCGCGGCGTGCATGCCTCAAGTAAGCTTGCCCGCCCCGTGAGGGGTCACTTTTCACGCCACATCGAGGTTTCCCATGCCCTGGTTACAAGTCCGTCTCGCCATTACCCCGGAGCAGGCGCAAACCTATGAAGACGCTTTGCTGGAAGTGGGCGCCGTCTCGGTAACCTTCATGGACGCCGAAGACCAACCGATTTTCGAGCCGGACCTGGGCACCACGCCGCTGTGGTCGCATACCCACCTGCTCGCCCTGTTCGAGGCCGACACCGAGGCCGATGCGGTATTCGCCCATCTGCGACTGCTGACCGACGCCGACCTGCCGGAACACCATGCCGAGGTGATCGCCGATCAGGACTGGGAACGCAGCTGGATGGACGGTTTCGAGCCGATGCGTTTCGGCCGGCGCCTGTGGATAGTGCCAAGCTGGCATGCCGCCCCCGAACCGGATGCGGTCAACCTGCTGCTCGATCCGGGCCTGGCGTTCGGCACCGGCACCCACCCGACCACCGCACTGTGCCTGGAATGGCTGGACGGCCAGGACCTGCACAACTGCAGCGTGCTGGATTTCGGCTGCGGCTCGGGGATTCTGGCGATTGCCGCCCTGTTGCTGGGCGCACCGCAGGCGGTCGGTACCGATATAGACCCGCAGGCGCTGGAGGCCTCGCGCGATAACGCCGGGCGCAACGGCATCGATCCGGCGCGGTTCCCGGTCCATCTGCCGGCAGACCTGCCGCAACAACCCGTCGATGTCGTGGTCGCCAATATCCTCGCCGGCCCGCTGGTCGCGCTGGCGCCGCAGATCACCGCACTGGTGAAGAACGGCGGAAAACTGGCATTGTCGGGAATACTCGCCGAACAGGCCGAGGAAGTTCGCACAGCCTACAGCGAGGCGTTCACCCTCGATCCGACCGCGGAAAAAGACGGCTGGGTGCGTATCAGCGGCATCCGTCGCGCGTAGCAGGCCGTTGAAAAATGTTGCGAGCGATGGCTAGCAACGAAGTAACAGCTCCGCAGGTCAATCAGCCGAGAAAGCGCAGTGTACGAGCCGTACATGAGCATCCGAGGCTGATTTCAACGCGGCATAGCCGAGCGCAGTAGGCTTTCAACGGTCTGCTAGCTGCTGTTTTCTCCGACACTTGCGTTAGACTAGCCGCTTTGCCGGATCGCCGGCGCCGGACCTTTGCATGACCGAAAGTTTCGTTACCCAGTGCCCCCATTGCCGTACCAGCTTTCGCGTAAACCGCGCCCAGCTCGGCGCCGCCCATGGCGCCGTGCGCTGCGGGGCTTGTCTGCATGTGTTCAACGCGGCTCAGCAACTATTGGCGCAGCGACAAACCCCGGCAGCGGCGACCCATTCGCGCATCGCCACGTCGGGCGGCGCCATGTCGAGCCCACCCAAACCGAACCCGCAGACCGCGCCGGTGGCGAAAACACCGCACGCCACCGCCACCCCACCCGGGAAAAAGCCCAGCGATACGCTGTGGATCCACGACGACCTGGATCTCGACAGCCTCGATCTCGACGAAGAACTGGCCAAACTGGAGCGACAGGAACAGCAACTGTCGCAACAATTCCGCGATCTGGAGCAGGCACCTAAGTATGCCGAAACCTTCAACCGCCCCCCGCGCGTCGATCCCGAGCCCCATGACGAACGCTGGGCCGAAGCCCTGCTCCACGAACCCCCGGCCAAAGCGCCGCTGAGCATAGCCCCGAGCGATAACGCCCCAGCGCAACCCGCGCGCGCAGTACAAACCGAAGCGCCAGTAACGGCGCCCGCCAAGCCCGCGACAATCGAACCCGAGCGCCAGAAACCGACGCCCACAGCCCCTGCGGCAAAAGCCCCCGTACAGGACAGCGCTCATATCGAGCCAGCCGAGCCGCTCGACCAGAATACCGAGGACGACCTCGAGCCGCCGATCGAGCCCGCAGCGAACAAAGCCCGCAAGGCTCCACGTAGCGAACCCGGGTTGCGCGACGAGCATCTGTTCGAGCTGGACGACGAGCCGCTGCAACTGGATTGGCAACCACCGAAAAAGCCCTGGGGCCGCTGGCTGGGCTGGGGCCTGCTGAATCTGATCGCTGCCGGCGCGCTGGCAGGCCAATACGTGCATTATCATTTCGACGAACTGGCGCGCCAGGACCACTATCGCCCCTGGTTCGAGCAACTCTGCCCCCTGATCGGCTGCACTCTGCCGTCCAAGGTCGACATCAACCAGATCAAAAGCAGCAATCTGGTGGTGCGCAGCCACCCGGAATTCAGCGGCGCCCTGATCGTCGACGCCATCCTCTACAACCGCGCGCCCTTCGCCCAGCCCTTCCCCTTGCTGGAAATCCGCTTTGCCGATATCAACGGCCGGCTGCTCGCCAGCCGCCGCTTCAAACCCGGCGAGTACCTGGCCGGAGAGCTGGCCGGCAAGGAGGAAATGCCGCCCCAGGTGCCCATCCATATCTCCCTGGACATCCTCGATCCGGGCAGCCAGGCGGTCAACTACAGCTTGAGCTTCCACTCGCCGGAGTAAGCCCAAGCCGTGCAGGATACGCGACGCTTTGGCCCGCCAATGCTTTTGCCCGAAGCTTTCGATTTAGAGCTGGCCGCCGCCTGGTCTGCTTTCCACCCGCCAACCAAACCCCTGGCGATAAGGCGATAGCTGTTCAGAATTTGTTCAAAACAGCCTTTATCCGGTCATCCAGAGCGGGTATGATTCCCACCCTTTTTCGCACTCCACTATTGGTCTCAACCGCTGGTCTCTCGAGCAGGGAAGCCCTATGTCGGCGTTACGTATCGGCCCCTACACACTGCCCAACCAGTTGATCCTCGCCCCGATGGCGGGCGTCACTGACAGACCGTTTCGCCAGCTCTGCCGGCGCATGGGCGCGGGCCTGGTGGTCTCGGAAATGGTTACCAGCGATATGCGCCTGTGGAACACCCGCAAGTCGAGCCTGCGCCTGATGCACGAGGGCGACCCGGAGCCGCGCTCGGTGCAGATCGCCGGCGGCGACCCGCAGATGCTCGCCGAGGCGGCTAAGCAGAACGTCGTATTGGGCGCGCAGATAATCGACATCAATATGGGTTGCCCGGCGAAGAAGGTGTGCAACAAGGCCGCTGGCTCGGCGCTATTGAAAGACGAACAACTGGTACGCCAGATCCTGCAGGCGGTGGTCGCCGCAGTGGACGTGCCGGTGACCTTGAAGATCCGCACCGGCTGGGACAGACAGAACAAGAACGGAATCGAGGTGGCGAAGATCGCCGAGCAGGAAGGGATAGTCGCGCTGGCCGTGCATGGCCGCACCCGCGCCGATCTCTACACCGGCGAAGCCGAGTACGACACGGTTGCCGCAGTCAAGCAGGCGGTGTCGATTCCGGTGCTGGCCAACGGCGATATCGATTCGCCGGAGAAGGCCCGCGCGGTCCTGGATGCGACCGGCGCCGACGGTTTATTGATTGGCCGCGCCGCCCAAGGGCGGCCGTGGATATTTCGTGAAATCGAGCATTACCTGCGTACCGGCGAACGGCTCCCGGCACCGGAATTGCTCGAAGTGGAAAGCATTCTGCTGGAACACCTGGCTGCGCTGCACGCCTTCTACGGCGAT
>CBIHQF010000258.1:0-6214 GCA_966211665.1 uncultured Pseudomonas sp.
CGACGAACTTGGTGTAGTCGTCGATCTGCTTGCGCGGCATGCTCGCCCCGCCCGGTACGCGCAGCGCGGTCACGCGGCACTTTGGGTCGTTGGCCGGGCCGGCGAACACTTTGAAGTCGACGTCCTTGAGCTGATCCTCAACATCCACCAGCTCCAGCGGGTTGCGCAGGTCCGGCTTGTCGGAGCCGAAACGACGCATGGCTTCGGCCAGGGTCATGTGCGGCAGCTCGCCGAATTCGACGTTGAGCACGTCCTTGAACAGCTGACGCACCATCTTCTCGGTGATGCCCATGATGTCGTCTTCATCGAGGAAGCTGGTTTCGATGTCGATCTGGGTGAATTCCGGCTGACGGTCGGCGCGCAGGTCTTCGTCGCGGAAGCACTTGGCGATCTGGTAGTAACGGTCGAAGCCGGCGACCATCAGCAACTGCTTGAACAACTGCGGCGACTGCGGCAAGGCGAAGAAGCTGCCGGCGTGGGTGCGGCTCGGCACCAGGTAGTCACGCGCGCCTTCCGGGGTGGCGCGGGTGAGGATCGGCGTTTCCACGTCGAGGAAGCCGTTCTCGTCCAGATAACGGCGAATGCTGCTGGTGATGCTCGAACGCAGCTTCAACTTGGCGGCCATCTCCGGACGGCGCAGGTCGATGAAGCGGTAGCGCAGGCGGGTTTCTTCGCCCACGTCGGTGTATTCGTTGAGCGGGAACGGCGGGGTTTCCGCTTCGTTCAGCACTTGCAGCTCGTAACCCAGCACTTCGATGGCGCCGCTGGCCATATTGGCGTTGCCGGCGCCGGCCGGGCGCAAACGCACCTTACCGGTGATCTTGACCACGTACTCGCTACGCACTTTGTCGGCAGTGGCAAAGGTTTCGGCGCGATCGGGATCGAACACCACCTGGGCCAAGCCTTCACGGTCGCGGATGTCGAGGAAAATCACCCCGCCATGATCGCGGCGGCGATGGACCCAACCGCAAAGGGTGACTTCCTGACCTTCCAGGCTCTCGTTCAGTTGGCCGCAATAGTGGCTGCGCATCATGGGGTAATCGCTTCTCTCGAGTCTTGAATTCGTTGGGCCGCCGAGGCGGCGCGCGTGTCCGGATCATGCCTGTCAGTTGGGTTGCGCGGAGCTTCGCGCAACCCGCATTTCGCGGCAAAGCGCAGGATTATATATGGTTAAGCCGCCACATGCAGCCGCCCGCCCACGCGCTTTCGCCAAGGCTTTCTATACTGAGGGTTCTCACTACAGGAGAGCGGCCATGGCCAAGCCAACCCTCGCCGAAATACCCCGCGACCTGCTGGACGACTTTCGCCAGGAAACCGCCGAGCAATTCCAGCGCAGCGAGCAACTGCTGATCGAGCTCGAAAAAGCCCCGGACGACCGCGAACGCCTGCATAAGTTGTTCCGTCAGATCCACAGCCTTAAAGGCAACCTGGGCTATATCGGCCTCCACACGCGCATGCCGCTACCGCAAGCGCTGGAAGACGTGTTGTCGTGCCTGCGCGAAGCGCAATTGAGCTTCGACAGCCTGCTGGGCGACATCCTCCTGCTCAGCCTGGATAACCTCAAGGAACTGATCGCCCAGGATCTCGGCGGCGCGCCTGCAAGGCTTGACGCCGAACAAGTCGACGCCCTCTGCCAAGCCCTGAGCGCATTGGCGACGGCGCCCCCGGACCGACAGATGGCAGTGCGCCGGGCATTGCTGCAGCAACTCGACCCCAGCACCCAACTGCTCGACCCACCGACCGCGAGCGATCCGCAAGCCGAACAATTGCTGGCACGCTACGGCATCACCATCGACGCCGACCTGCTGTTCTTCATCGAACTCATGCAGGCCAGCGAGCGACGCTCGCACTACTGGCAGGGCCGCGGCATGCGTCAGCTGGACCTGGCACTGATGATCAACCAACTCGGCGGCACCCCGGAACCACCCGAACAACTGGCCGCCGCCGTCTGCCTGCACGATCTGGGCATGGCTTTTCTGCCCCTGGAAATGCTGCACAAGGACGCCAGTTTCAACCGCGAAGAGCGCCGGCATATGCAATCCCACCCGCGCCTCGCCTACGACCTGTTCAAACGCATGCCCAAATGGCAAGGGGCCGCCGAAATAGCTCTGCAGCATCAGGAGCATGCCGACGGCACCGGTTACCCCAAAGGCCTGAAGGAGGCGGAAATCTGCGCCGGCGCGCTGATTCTCGGCATCGTCGACACCTTCGATGCACGCACCCACGAACGCGCCCACCAAACGCTGAGCAAGCGCCCGCTACTGCGCGCCATTCTGGAAATCAACGGCCTTGCGGGCAGCCAGTTCAGCGCGCACTGGGTCGAGCAGTTCAATCAGACGCTCAACCAGCATCCCGAATTGGGCCACCGATAGACTCCACCCGGCACGCCGGCAAGGCGGGCATGGGCCAGGTACTGGCCGCTCGCCTTGCCGACAACCAGCTAAGGGAGGCTACCATTTGGCGCGAGCTGAACTGCGCCAACACGGGCGCTTAGTCAGCAGCCATATTCTCGACGTCGTCCATAACGACCGCGCCAAGCTGATCGGCGAGGATGCGCGGCTGCAATGCCCGTTACCGTCGACTACCCCGAAGCGCTGAGCAAGCTGCTGGACAGCATTGAACCGCCGAACAGCCAATAGCCTCTAAAAATCGTATCTATTGGTATAAGTCAGCACGAGATCCCTAAGAATCTGTGTACTATTTTTCATTCACCCAACAGAGAGGAAGAAGGTATGGAAATCAATATCGGTATCGCCGAACAGGATCGCGCAGCAATCGCCGAAGGCCTATCGCGGCTACTCGCCGATACCTACACCCTGTACCTGAAAACCCACAACTTCCACTGGAACGTAACAGGGCCGATGTTTAATACCCTGCACCTGATGTTCGAGGGGCAGTACACCGAACTGGCCCTGGCGGTCGATCAGATCGCCGAACGTATCCGCGCCCTCGGCTTTCCGGCGCCCGGCACCTATGCGGCCTATGCCCGCCTATCCTCCATTAAAGAGGAAGAAGGCGTGCCCAGCGCCCCCGACATGATCAAGCAACTGGTCCAAGGCCAAGAGGCCGTGGTGCGCACCGCCCGTGGCGTTTTCCCGCTACTGGAAAAAGTCAGCGACGAACCCACCGCCGATCTGCTGACCCAGCGCATGCAAGTGCATGAGAAAACCGCCTGGATGCTACGCAGCCTGCTGGCCGAATAAACCGCAGGACGCTCACAAAGACCCGATTCGTCGGGTCTTTTGCTATGCGCCCGATACTTGCCTGTTCTATGCTTTGCACATTCGTACCCCATCGCAGTGACAGGCATGAGTAAGTCAAACAAGCCACCGTCCATTCTGGAGCTGTATCCCGAGGAAACTCGCGAGGCGGCGGCACTCCTGCGCCAAGCCGTGCCACTGATGGTTCGCCACGATATTCCGCCCAACCCGGTGCATTACGCCCTTTGGTACACCTACAGCCGAGGCAATGAACCGGAGCTGAACCAGCGGCTGGATAAAACTCTCAGCAACTTCGACAGTTTCCCCCCGGAAATTGCGGTGAAACTGTTCCGCGAATACATCATTCGCGGCGAATTGGAAGAGGCACGCTCGGGCCAACAGCAAGTCATCGAACTGGTAGACGACATCGAAGGCAGTATCGCAACCAGCGTCATGGGCAGCCGCAATTACCAAGCAAGCCTTGAGCAGGGTCTTGCGGCCCTGCAGGAGCCGGTCATCGACGACCTGCCCAATGTGTTGATCGAGCTGCAGGAAAACACCCAGCAGATGCAGAATCAGCAGGAAAAATTTCTACACCGCCTGCGAGCAGCGCAAGAAGAGATAAAGCACCTGCGCAGCCAATTGGATCGCGCCCACCTGGCCGCGACGCTCGACAGCCTGACCCAGGTGTTCAATCGGCACGCCTTCAACCGTTTACTCGAACAAACTTTGAGCCAAGGCCATGAAGGCGTCGCGCTGATCATGCTGGATATCGACCACTTCAAGGAATTCAACGATCAGTACGGCCACCCGCTCGGCGACCGGGTGCTACAACATGTCGGCCAACTCATGCGCAATCTGTTGCCCGCCAATGCCATGGCGGCGCGCTATGGCGGAGAGGAGTTCTGCGTAATCCTGCGCGAATGCACCACCAACACCCAAGCTCACGCTTTTGCTGACAGATTTCGACTCAAAATCCAGTCGCTTCGGATCAAGGTACGCAGTACCGATCAAATTCTCGACAGCGTCACCGCCTCTTTCGGCTATTCCCTGGCCAAGGCCGACGACGATATTGAAAGCCTGATCACCCGTGCCGACGACGCACTCTACGAAGCCAAGCGCAATGGGCGCAATCAAGTTCATCCTTCCGCACCGGAACCGGCCCTATCCGCTTGATTTGAGTCGCCCTGCCGTTTGCTGTTAAATACGCCCCGTGCCATCAAACCGCCTCTTCAAGATGGTGCATAGGCTGTTTTCGCGCGACCCAACTTCCTTCATTTCAACCCGGCCCGCGCGGCCAGCTCTTCCTGGCGTCCTTATAAATTAGCGAGTTCATTGAATATGCTGAAAATTGTCCACCTGATAACGGGCCTAGCCGCCCTGCTCTTGTCTTTTACCCCTGGCCTCAGCGATAGCGCCCAGCCATTTCTGCAACACCCGGAAGCCTTGATTCTGGCTTCGCTTGGTTTGCTCAACCTGATTCTCGCGCCACAGCTACCCATCTGGCATGCCGGCTTGCGCCATCAGCTGCAAAACTCGGTTTCCGTCTTACTGGTACTCGCCAGCCTGCTGCAAGCCCTTGTTTTACTTGCACCTCTGCCCGTCATCGCCAACCAGCCCGCCAGCCTGTTCAGCGCGCTGATCGCGCTGCTGGCCGTACTGCTTCATTTGGGCACCAATCTGCGCCTGCAAACCCGTAGCACCGGCACACCGCAAGACATGACGGACCGTGAAACCGGCACCGTTAAATGGTTCAACACCTCCAAAGGCTTCGGCTTCATTTCCCGCGACTCCGGCGATGATATCTTCGTACACTTTCGCGCCATCCGCGGCGAAGGCCACCGCGTCCTGGTCGAAGGCCAGCGCGTGGAGTTCTCGGTCATGCAGCGTGATAAAGGCCTGCAAGCCGAAGACGTGATCGCGGCAATGCCCACCCGCCGGTAAGCGAACGACGAAAATAAAAAGCCCCGCTTTCAGACGATCCGAAAGCGGGGCTTTTTTCGTTCCGCCGGCCTAAACCGCCACTTCCCCGGTCGCTTAGATAGTGGACGGCCCTCTCAATGGCTATATCCCCATTGCGTGTTACATACGCGATTTCTCGTAGGAGGCGCGACCTCGCGGCGAATGCAGCCCGAAGGGCTGACCGCCCATCGCTTATCGCCCGAGGCCCGACCTCCCACGGATCGCAGACAATTCGCGCCGCGATACAACACCTATTGGGCACATAGCCTTTTAATAATGCGGTGGCGGCGCCTCATCGCCCGTTATATCGAACTGATTGTTCGATTCCTGCTGACGCTTGGCCAATGCGACCAACTGCAGCTGCATACGCTCCATAACGCGCTGCTGGGCCACCAATACGTCGTTCAGCGCCTGAATAGTGTCGTCCTGAAACGCCAAGCGGCTTTCAAGTTCAGCAATCCGCTCTTCCATAGTCATCACTCAGCCCTCCGCGAAACGAAAGTTCTCGGTCAGCACCAACTGCAGCTTCTCCTTGATTGCCGCCACCTGCCGCTCGCTGTACGGCTGCGCCGCATGCTTGCCCCAGACCGGCGCCGGCCAAGCCGCATCGTCACGGCGCCGCACTATCACATGCATGTGCAGTTGGCTGACCACATTGCCCAAGGTGGCGACATTCATCTTATCGGCCGCAAAGGTGTCTTTAAGCTTCTCCGCCAGCCAGGTGGTTTCCCGCCACAGCGCTTGTTGCTCCTCGGCATTCAACTGGAACAGCTCGCTGATTGCCTCGCGCCTGGGCACCAGGATGAACCAGGGGTAGTGCGCGTCGTTCATCAACAACAACCGGCACAGCGGAAAATCCCCCACGGGTAAGGTGTCCTGCTGCAAACGAGAATCCAACGTGAACATGGCAGTGTCTCCGACCGCTTTATCGATGACCCATTCTAGCGACCTACAGGTTCACCGGGTGCAGGGAATGGATAAAACCACCGATTCGACGAGCAAGCGACAATCGAAGCCCGGCAGCACACACAACGCACCAGAAGGCAGCATCC
>CBIHQF010000259.1:0-6200 GCA_966211665.1 uncultured Pseudomonas sp.
GGATATTCAGGTTGTCATCGGTTTATGTACGGCGTAACCCATCATGGCGGTGGATACCGTTGTTGGGTTACGCGGCAACTTGAATCGTGGCGCGCCAAAGACTGTGCCGATTGCCGCTAACCCAACCTACTGACTGCGGTGAATAGAATATTCAGGCTGTCTGCGATCTACACGCGGCGTAACCCATCAATTGGCGGTGAATGCGGTTATCGGGTCATTTCAACAAGCAAGGCGTTCAGAGCGTAGCCTGGATGCAATCCGGGAAAGGGTTGGCAGGCGACAGATTTCCCCGGATTGCATCCGGGCTACAAAAGATACCGCCACAACGTCGCGGATTTTTCGAATCGATTCGGCCGCTCACCCTCTCGAGCGCAGCCCCTGGGATAAGCCGAACATCAACAGCAGCAGATCCTGATCCGGTTGTAATTGGTTATGCAGCTTCGCTCGTGCTTTCAGCGGTGCGGGACAATGGCTCAGGCCTTCCGAGCCATCGACCACGGCGAATTCCGGTTCGTGCCACGCGGCGGCGGCGAGGGAGGCAACGCCAAGGGCGCCGACGAGAAACAATCCTCGAGCGATTTCCAACTTCATTATTGCAACCCCTTGATAGAGCTACCAAACACCCTTTGATAACCGTAGATCAGTTGTTGCCAATCCGCTTCATTCCAGGACGAATGGCGGCGCAGTTGGCGCATGTCGTGACGCGCAGCGCGTTGTTTACTGAAGCGACGCCGGCTTTTCTCCAGATCCAGTAGCGCCACCTCCACTTCGGCCGTCTCTCCTTCGCCATTGACGCGCACGAAAATATGCTTGGAGTAGATGCAGCCATGCTGCCAACCGCCCAGGTGCATGCGTGCCAACGTCACGCCGATCTGTTGTAGTAGGCGCTGATGCGCCTCTTCACCGCAACGCTCGCGGCCGCCTTCGGCGTACCAGCGATTAATTTCTTCGAAGCCGCTCAGGTCGGCGGTGATCAATAGCGCTTGCCAGCCTTGCTGCGGGTCGCGCTGCACGCCGCAGTACAGCACTTCAGGCACCTTGACCCCGAGCTTGCGCAAACTCAGCAGGGCATCGCGCTCACGCAGTACCGTGGGACGGCCGAAGGGGTGCAGCAGGCTGCGGTAGATGTGTCCGATCTGACGTTTGGCATATAACAGGCCACCGCCCTCTTCACGTAAACGCTGCACGCCGCTCTGACCGCCGCGACGCACATTGGGTTCTTCGACCCAATCGCCTTGCCGCTGCCACCAGTAAGCAAAATTTTCCGCTGATCGAGCCGAATACGACACTGATTTCACGCTCCATTCTTGCGTAATACGTAAACCCGCCACATGGCGTAAAAGGGCAAAAAATCCAGGCGTTCCTGAATCTTGAAACCCGCTTGGCGAAACTCCGTTTCGACGGTTGCCGCGGGTAACACAAAGCGATTCTGGTAACCTTCCTGCCCATTTTGCAGGCGCCGGCGCTGCTCGGCGCGCTTGCGTTTCCAGGCTTTGAAGTTGCCATCCACCCACAGCGAGACGATCAAACTGTCGCGCGTAACCCGCTGGCATTCGCGCAATAGCGCCAGACGGTGGGCGCTGCCGCCGATATGATGGAGCAGGCGCATGCAGAAAACACTGTCCACCGAACCATTCGGCAACTCGATTGCGAAGGCTGACGTTAGCAAGGTTCGTACCCGTTTCACTATATCGGCCGGTTGGGCGGCGCAGGCGACCTTCAGCATGTCGGCGGAATTGTCCGCGGCGATGATCGCCCGATTGGCCTTTTCCGCCAGCAGCGGCCAGAAACGCCCGGCACCGCAGGGCAGATCGAGCACCAGCCCGGGGTCGTCGGCCAGGGCCAGGGCACGGCGCGCCAATTGCTCGTCGCGCCAATGGGAAAGGTTGCGCCAGAAGCCGTCCCGGTGCTTGTGCAGGTACTCCTGCGCATGGGTGGAATCGTATTTGTGGGAAAACTCCAGATCGATGGGGCTGTGCGTAGTCATGGGTGGGCTCTCCTTCAGGATCGCCAACACCCTAGCGCCGAGTGCGTCAACGCCCGGTCAAAGGTCTGTGAAAAAAACGTTAAGGCTGTACCGTCAGTCGCACGGTGAAACGGCAACCATGCGGCTCAACAGGGCTCAGCGTTACCGTCCAGCCCTGCAACTCGCAGATCCGCCGTACCAACGACAGCCCCAGGCCGAGCCCATCGCCGCGCTCGCCCGTGCCGCGCACGAAGGGCTGGAACACCGCCTCGCGCTCACCCGACGGAATGCCGGCACCGCTGTCTTGCACCTGAAAACCATCGCCATGCAGCGCGAGGTCGATATGTCCCCGCTCGGTGTAATGCCAGGCGTTACGCAGCAGGTTACCCAGCACCGTGCGTAAAAAGGGCGCGTTATATCGCTGCTCGTCCGCCACGCCGCGCCGGTAATCGAGACGCAAGCCTTTAGCCTCGACAGCGGGTCGCCATTGCGCCACCAGCTCGTCGGCAACCTCCGCCAAGGTCGCCTGAGGCTCCATGTCGACCTCCTTGCGCTGAGTGCGGGCCAGCAGCAGAAAGGTCTTCACCAGCTCGCTCATTTCCTCGCAGGCACGCGCCATGCGTTGCACCTGAGAACGTCCGCGCGGGTCGAGGTGGGGATTGTCCAGCAGCAATTCGCAGGAACTGAGCAACACCATCAGCGGCGTGCGCAGCTCATGGCTGACATCGCTGGTGAACAAGCGCTCGCGTTCGAGCACCTGACGCAGGCGCCCGAGCGTATCGTCGAAGGCGGCGGCGAGCTGACCCACTTCGTCCTGGGCATAATCCGGCGCCAGGGGCGGCGCCAGCGCCAACAGCTGATCGCGATGGCGCACCTGGCCGGCCAGGCGAGTTACCGGCGCCATCACCCGTCGGGCCAGCAGCCAGCCCAGCACTCCGGATAAGGCCACGCTGAACAGAAAACCGATCAACACCACCGCAAACAATGCCTGTTCGCGCTCCTCGAATTCGCTCTGATCCTCAAGCAGGACGTAGCGCCGGCCGCCCACCTCGCGGACGATCGCATGAAAGGTCTGCTCGCCGCGAAACACTTCGTGAAAACCCGGCTGCAGCCCGCGCAAATCCTCAGGCAGGGCGAAATCGCCCCAACCGTCGCTGAAGTAGAACAGTTGCTGTGGCTCGGGGCGGTGGCGCCATTCGTCGAAGCTTTCCATCTGCAGCAGCCGATCCAGGTCGCTGCCCATGCCGCTGGACATCAGCTTTTCCTCGACCATATGGACGATCTCGACGATGCCCAGGCCGAAGGTTCCCGCAACCAGCACGGTCATCAACACGAAAGCGATGACGATGCGCTGCGACAGGCTCTGTCTATATTCCATCGCCACTCTCGGCGAGGCGGTAACCGACGCCATGCACGGTATGCAGTAGCGGCACGGCGAAGGGTTTGTCGATCACCTGGCGCAACTGGTGGATATGGCTGCGCAGGCTGTCGCTGTCCGGGCAGTCGTCGCCCCACAGCGCCGCCTCCAATACTTCGCGGCGCACCACATGGGGGCTTTTCTGCATCAGCACCGCGAGCAGTTTGAGACCGATGGGGTTGAGCTTGAGCGCCCGACCGTCGCGCCCGACCTCCAGGGTATCGAGGTCGTAGTTCAGGTCGGCGACCTGCAGGCAGCGCCGCCCGCCACCCTGGGCGCGACGCAGCACCGCCTCGATACGCGCCGCCAGTTCGGAAAGGGCGAACGGCTTGACCAGGTAATCGTCGGCACCGGCGCGAAACCCCTGCAAGCGATCGTCCAACTGGTCGCGTGCGGTCAGCATGATCACCGGGACATCGCGCCGTGCATCCTCGCGCAGACGCTGACACAGGGTATAGCCATCCAATCCGGGCAGCATGATATCCAGGACGATCAAGTCGTAGTGTTCGGTGGCCGCCAAATGCAGACCGCTGAGGCCATCCTGGGCACAGTCGACGCTGTAGCCCTTGATGCTCAGGTAGTCGAGCATATTGGCGAGGATGTCGCGATTGTCTTCGACCAGCAGAATGCGCATCACGCCCCCCTTATTGGCAACCGGGAAATGATTGCACGGCGCCCAGGCACAGTGCCCGTTTTTGACGTTTTTTTCACCTGCGATTCGCCCGGTTCGCGGCCATGCCGGACTTGGCGGGAGACACGTCGGCCCAGGGGTGACGGCGAATGCCTGAGCACCTTGCGCCATCTGGATCTCCGGAAATTCGCGATGGGGAGGTGCAAACCTTATTCAGGACGGAGCCATTCAGGACGGATCGGTGCGCACAAAAAAGCCCTGAGGATCAGGGCTTTTTCAACTGCGATTCTTTCAACCCTGTGGGCCCATACCTTGGGACAAGCTGAACATAAACAGCAGCAAATCCTGGTCGGGCCGAACCACTTCGACCGTTCGCGCCCTGGGCGATAATGGCTCGAGGCCTAATTCGCTCTGACTCACCACTTGGGTGCCAGGCTCATGCCAGGCGGCGGCCGCTATCGACGCCACGCTAAGCGCGGCGGCGACGAACAGCCCACGTACGATTTCCAATTTCATCACGGCTAACCCCCTCATGTAGCGCTGTTACGCGCTGCTCGCTAACCCTAGACCAATGATCGTCGCACCGTCTCTTTTCATGACGGGCGGTCGTTTCCGCCTGCGTGACCTGACACCGCAACGCCGATCATCCTGATCAACAAACAAAGACATCAACCTGTAACCAGGCATCCGTCATACATGGTGAGCCGTGGCATGCAAAATGGTTCAAGCTGTCTTGCCTGAGCATGCTCCCGGAGCGCCAGCAGTAATACCTACTGGGTCACTTTATTGCCACTCCGCACGCCAGCTGGCGGAGGAAGGCGACGAAAAGCGGACGTGCAATCTTTGAAGCCGGGAATGGCGCAAGGGCTTTCGCACGGCATAAAAAGGCTATGTTCCAATAGCAGCGTGTTGCACGGCGATAAGCCGTAGGTTGGCTCGGGCGGCGCTCCGTTGAGTCGCGCCGCGACGAAGCCCAACGAGACATGCCGATGCCTGTTGGGCTTCGCTACGCTCAGCGCCAACCTACCCATTGCACGCAACACCTAACGGGAACATAGCCCAAAAAAAACCCCGCGACAGGCGCGGGGTTTTCGCTACAGCGGTTGCGAGCGGGGCTGGCTTACATCATGCCGCCCATGCCACCCATACCGCCCATGCCGCCCATATCAGGCATACCGCCAGCAGCGCCCTTCTCTTCAACCACTTCGGCGATCATCGCTTCGGTGGTGATCATCAGGCTGCCGATGGAAGCAGCGGCCTGCAGAGCCGAACGGGTGACCTTGGCCGGATCGAGAATACCCATCTCGATCATGTCGCCGTAGGTGTCGGTAGCGGCGTTGAAGCCGAAGTTGCCCGAACCCTGCTTGACCTTGTCGACCACTACGCTCGGCTCGCCGCCGGCGTTGGAGACGATCTGGCGCAGCGGCGCTTCGACGGCGCGACGCAGCAGTGCGATACCGACGTCCTGATCGGCGTTGTCGCCTTTCAGTTCGCTGATCGCTTGCAGAGCGCGAACCAGGGCCACGCCACCGCCAGGTACCACGCCTTCTTCGACGGCTGCGCGGGTGGCGTGCAGGGCGTCTTCGACACGGGCCTTCTTCTCTTTCATTTCCACTTCGGTGCCGGCGCCGACCTTGATCACCGCAACGCCGCCAGCCAGCTTGGCCAGACGCTCTTGCAGCTTCTCTTTGTCATAGTCGGAGGAAGTGTCTTCGACCTGCTTGCGGATCTGCGCAACGCGGGCTTCGATATCGACCTGCTGGCCGGCACCGTCGATGATGGTGGTGTTTTCCTTGCTCAGGATCACACGCTTGGCGTTACCCAGGTGCTCCAGGGTGGCGCCTTCCAGGCTCAGACCGACTTCTTCGCTGATCACGGTACCGCCAGTGAGGATGGCGATGTCCTGCAGCATGGCCTTGCGGCGGTCACCGAAGCCCGGTGCCTTGACAGCGGCGACTTTGACGATACCGCGCATGTTGTTCACCACCAGAGTCGCCAGGGCTTCGCCTTCGACGTCTTCGGCAACGATCAGCAGCGGACGACCGGCTTTGGCAACGGCTTCCAGGACCGGCAGCATTTCGCGGATGTTGGAGATCTTCTTGTCGACCAGCAGGATCAGCGGGCCGTCGAGTTCGGCGACCATGGTGTCCGGCTTGTTGATGAAGTACGGCGACAGGTAGCCGCGG
>CBIHQF010000260.1:0-6155 GCA_966211665.1 uncultured Pseudomonas sp.
CATGTGTTCTATCACGAGCTGCTGCCCGAGCTGAAAGCGGCCGGCAAGACGGTCATCGCGATCACTCACGACGACCGCTATTTCGACGTCGCCGACCGCATCTACCGTCTCGATTACGGCCATCTGGTGGACTACGACCGGACCAGCGAAAACCCGTTTCAGATGGGAAGGTTGGGTTAGCGGCGATTATCGCGGTTCAAGCCGCGAAATCGGCATCGGCCGCCGCGTAACCCAACAAGCTCCATATACGGTCTTGTGGGGGCGCCGCAAACCCTCTATTCCGGCTGTTTGCAACGGTCGAGCGGGCAACTGCTGCAATAGCCGATGCCGGGCAAACGGTAGCGCATGCAGCAGATACGCCGCAGGCGCTGCGGTTCGTCCGTGCCTACGTCCCGGTAATGCACCGGGGCGAACAGCGGGTTGCGGCGGCCATCGGGGCGCAGACGGCTGCCGAGCACCGCTTCGGCCGGCGCGGTGCTTCGCGCATTGGCCAACGGATGCAAGGTTATGCGGCTGGTGACGAATTCGAAGGTGTTGCCGGCATTGCTCCAGAACAGCCGCGGCGATGCCCGGGAAACCTCGGCGAAGACCGCTATCGCCGGTTCCAGATGGGCCTCGATCAACTGCCGGAAACGCTCGAAAGGCGCGCAGGGGGCTAAAGGACTGCCATCGTCGGGGAGGTGCAAGGCCAGCGGGCGGTCCTGCGCCGAGAGCACCACGCCGATGCCGTCGAGGGCGATGGGCAGGCTGCGCTGCAACAGCAGACTGGCGGCCAAAGTCGGCGCCAAGAAGGTGCTGAAGTACCACTTCGACCAGAGCGATGTGAGCGCCAGGAGATCGCTGGTGGCATGCCGCTCGGCCAGGGCGCCGATGAACTCGCCGAAATGCTTCGGCTGAAACAATCGGGCGCCGGCCAGCACCTGCTCACGGCCGTCGGCGAGCTGCAATTTCTCGCTGTAGTCGGCGAGGGGGCCGCAGAACAGCGGGGCGAGACTGGCGATCATCGCACGCACCCGGTTGCCGGCCCGGGTGTAGGGCCCGCGTGGCTGGCGCGCGTCGATAGCGCCTTGGCGACGCGGTGCTCTGTTTGACTCATCTGTCGGCTACTTTGAAATTGAGACTAGTTATCATTCGCTTGTGTCCGAAGTATAAACATTCCTTACCCCGGCTGGCGAACCCGGCATCCGGCTGTGACGGGAGGCAATATTTTTCACCTTGCTAATGATAATTGTTATCAGTTGTATTAACCTGTGATCGCTCTGTCGAAGAAAGCCAATGGCTCTGGCGGGGCGTTTCGCATTATCAGTGAATAGAGGAGTGGAAAATGAGTTGGGACAGCCCTGATACGCGCTTTCTGGTCGTGGTCAATCACGAAGAACAGTACTCCATCTGGCCCGATTACAAGGCGCTGCCGGCCGGTTGGCGCGCCGTCGACAAGCAGGGCAGCAAGGAAGAATGCCTGGCCTATATCGAGTCGGTCTGGGCCGACATGCGCCCTCTAAGCCTGCGCCAAGCGATGCAGGCCCAGGACCGCGGTTGATGAGCATCTCCGCCAGCCCCTGGTTCGCCGTGTTGCCGCGAGGCAACGCAAGGCCTGCGCTACGCCTGTACTGTTTCCCCTATGCGGGCGCCGGGCATACGGTTTTCCAACCCTGGCGGGCGCTGCTGACGGGCGATATCGAGTTGGCGTCGATCAAGTTGCCAGGGCGCGGGGCGCGCTTCGGCGAACCCCATGCCCGTTCGCTCGTCGAGCTGGCCGAGCGCTTGGCGGCCGAAATCGCCGAGGCGAGCGTAGAGGGCGAAGCGTTCGCCTTGTTCGGCCACAGCATGGGCGCGCTACTGGCTTTCGAAACAGCACGGGCCTTACAGCATCTCGGCTTATCGCCCACGCGGCTGCTGGTTTCCGGACGTACCGCGCCCGTCGCTCACGGTTGGCGGGAACGCCTGTCGGATCTGCCGGATGCGGCCTTTCTCGAGGTCATCCGCAGCATGAACGGCTTGCCCCAGGCGCTGATCGACAGCGACGAGTGGCTGGATATCTTCATGCCGATCATCCGCGCCGACTTTGCCCTTTGCGAAGACTACCGCTATCGACCGGGGCCACCCTTGGCCTGCCCGATCGATGTCCTGGCGGGGCGCAACGATGAAAGCGTTCCCCTGTCGCTGCTCGATGGCTGGGCCGGCGAGACCCGCGCGGGCTGCCAGACCCGGTTGTTTGCCGGTGGTCATTTCTTCCTGTTTGAACAGCAAAGCGAGTTGCTCGGCGCGCTCGAGCATTTCCTCAGCCCTTCGCGCAAGGTTTGCCATGCGGCTGTCTGAGCGCGAGCTGCGTATCTGGGCGGTGCCCCTGGACGAGCCGTCGCCGCCCCTGGTCGAACTGACGGCCGATGAACGGGTGCGCGCCGAAGGCTATCGCTGCCCAGGGGCACGCGCGACCTTTATCCAAACCCGGACGGCCTTGCGGCGCTTGCTCGGGCGTTACCTCGACCTGCCGCCAGCGGCGGTGGTTCTGGAGCGCGGCGACCAGGGCAAACCCCGGCTCGGCGCCGCTATGGGGGCGTTGCAATTCAACGTCAGCCATAGCGGGCGGCTGGCCCTGATCGCCCTGTCGCGAGCGCCGGTCGGCATCGATCTGGAATGGATGCAGGCCGACCTCGACTGGCGCGAGCTGCTACCGGTCTGCTGCCATCCAGCCGAACTGGCTGCCTTCGAAGGGGCGACCGACAGCGAGGGTCGTGCTCGATTACTGCGCCTGTGGACCGCCAAGGAAGCCTATCTCAAAGGCCGCGGCGAGGGGCTCAGCCTGCCGCTCACGGCCATTCGCCTGAATACCCATGCCGATGGCTGGCAGCCCGGCCTGGAGGCGCCCTGGGACGATGGCCAAGGCTGGCGGTTGCAATCGTTGAACCTGCCGTCGGGTTACCTCGGCTGCATCGCTACGCCACTGTCATCGCCACTCATCCGTTTGCAATTCTTGCCCGGTCCGTCGGTTGGCGGTCCGGCCGGGAGCCCAACTACCCCATGCTTTCCGTTACCGCTTAGGGAGAACTCACCATGGAATGTATCCAGAGCCTGCACCCGTCCAGCGCCACCTTTACCCTCGAACATTTTCGCCAGCAAGGCCCGCGCGAGCTGAACGCCAATCCCTACTTGCAGCGCCAGGCCGCCCGTGAATCCAACGCGCGTTCCTACCCGCGGCGCATCCCCTTGGCGCTGCAGGAAGCGCATGGGATCTATGTGCGCGACACCCAGGGCCAGCTGTTCATGGATTGCCTGGCCGGCGCCGGCACCCTGGCGCTCGGCCACAACCATCCGGTGGCCATCGCCGCGATGCGCCAGACCCTGGACGCGGGTTTGCCCCTGCACACCCTGGACCTGACCACGCCGGTCAAGGACCGCTTCGTCGAAGAGCTGTTCGCCGCCTTACCCGAAGCCTTCGCCCGCCACGCGCGCATCCAGTTCTGCGGCCCGACTGGCGCCGATGGCATTGAGGCGGCGCTGAAACTGGCGCGAATCGCCACCGGGCGTAAGCCCATATTGTCCTTCTCCGGCGGCTATCACGGCATGACCCACGGCGCCCTGAGCCTGATGGGCAACCTGGGGCCGAAACTGGCGCTGGGCGCGGCGATGGCCGAAGTGCAGTTCCTGCCGTATCCCTACGACTACCGCTGCCCCTTCGGCCTCGGTGGCGAAGCGGGCATCGATGCCGGGCTGCACTACATCGAGCAACTGCTCAGCGATCCCGAGTCCGGGGTGTTGCCGCCAGCCGCCGTGGTGGTGGAGGTGGTGCAGGGCGAAGGCGGGGTGATCCCCGCTCCGGTGCGCTGGCTACAGGGCCTGCGCCAACTGACCCGCAAGCATGGCGTGGCGCTGATCATCGACGAGGTGCAGACCGGTCTGGGCCGCACCGGTCGGTTGTTCGCCTTCGAGCATGCCGATATCGAGCCGGACATCCTGGTGCTGTCCAAGGCCGTCGGTGGCGGCTTGCCGCTATCCGTGCTGGTTTATCGCGAGGAGCTGGATACCTGGAAGCCGGGCGCCCACGCCGGCACTTTCCGCGGCAACCAGATGGCCATGGCGGCCGGTGCGGCGACCCTGCGGCATATCCTCGGCGAAAACCTGCCGGCGCACGCGGCCGTCATGGGCGAGCGTTTGATGAGCCGGCTGCGCGGAATGCAGAGTGACTACCCGTGCCTCGGCGATGTCCGTGGCCGCGGTTTGATGGTCGGCGTGGAGATAGTCGGGGCCGCCGACGGCGGTCGCGTGCCGCCAGCCGATTCGCACTTGGCCAAAGCCATCCAGCAGCACTGCCTGCGCTTGGGCATCATTCTGGAACTGGGTGGCCGCCATGGCGCAGTGGTGCGCTTTCTGCCGCCGCTGCTGATCCAGCCCGAAGAAATCGACCTGCTGGTGGAGCGTTTCCACTTGGCCCTGGACCAGGCCCTGGATAGCTCGACGAACAGGGCGCTGCATATCGCTTAGGGAAACTCTGAAAAAGCCCGGCTTTTACGAAATGGCAGGTCTGTAAGCCGCATGGTTACTGGGCTGAATTTTTCGAAGGGGGGACTTTTTCAGACCCTCCTTAGCGCACTCGGGCCGGCCGCTCGCGTGGGCTGCCGTTGCGCCTGCTCCGCCGTCTCCAGGTGACTGGAAATAGAGCATGGAAAAGTGTGATCGCCATTGGTTACACGATCATGGTGACTTTCGTAAGGGGGGATTTCAGCCGTTCTGGGGTAGGCGGAAACATGCGGAGAGTAGGGGGTTATACGTAACTTTATAAGGGGTTATACGTAACTTGATATAAGAGAAAACTTACCCCTTTGAAAAGTTACTAATATTCAGTGGTCACAATATGTCCAATTAGTCACGAGTGTGAACTTCTAGTTGTTTTATATGCGAACTAAGCATATGACCCGCATCACAAAACCAAACGCTGCCGTGACGCATTCCCGCTGCTGGAATGGCTCTGTTGACGGAGTCAACTGGCTTCCAGCAGGGTATTGCTCATGTATCGAACTGTTTCATACCAACTACGGCGTGCTGTGATTTGCGAGTGGCAGGAGTGCATATGAGTGAATGGACAAGAGGAGCGACAATTGCCGCTGGATCGTTAGAACATAACCAGTCGAACTCGAATGACCGGACACCCAACAGTTATCAATGTGGATTGGATCTGTTCGGCTCACTGGAGCCATTTATCAGGACCGCCGCGCCGTTGAGGATCGATATGGTGCTGGTCGGCGAAACCGGCACCGGTAAGGACACTCTGGCCCGCCGTATCCACGAGCTCTCGGGGTGCAAAGGCCGGTTGATCGGCGTCAACTGCGCGGCCGTACCCGATTCGCTGGCGGAAAGCGAGTTGTTCGGTGTCATGCCGGGAGCCTACACCAGCGCCACCAAGGCGCGAGCCGGTTACATCGAAGCATCCGACAAAGGGACGCTTTATCTCGACGAAGTGGACAGTATGCCGCTGTCGCTGCAAGCCAAGCTCCTGCGGGTAATCGAAGGGCGAGGGGTCGAACGCCTGGGATCGACCGAATTCCTGCCGCTGGATCTGCGAATCATCGCCGCCACGCAAACGCCCCTGGAAGAGTTGGTGGAACAAGGCAAGTTCCGCCGCGATCTGTTCTTCCGTTTGAACGTGGTGAAGATGCAGTTACCGTCGTTACGTTCCCGTCCTCAATTTATTGCGCCGCTCTTTCGCAAATTCACCCTCGATGCCGCCAAGCGGATGAACATGAAAGTACCTGACGAAAACAGTGCTTGTATGGGCGAACTGCTGAGTTACTCCTGGCCGGGCAATGTCCGCGAACTGCGGGCAGCGGCGGAGCGCTTCGTACTCGGTCTGCCGCCATTGGGTGAGATCAGGAAAGATCGCATGCTGCTCAAGGATCAGCTGCGGCTGGTCGAGAGAATCCTGATTCAGGATTGCCTGAAGCGTCACGATAAATGCATCGATTCGATGATCGATGAACTGGGTATTCCTAAAAGAACGCTGTATCACCGGATGAAAATGTTGAATATCCAGGATGGTAATGGAACCATTTTTCGCTAGCCGCCACTCATTATTCGAACATCAAACATGATGTTTAAACTTCTAACACAGCGGAGAAGAATCATGGCAGGTAACTCTATTGCTAGCGGCCTTAACAACC
>CBIHQF010000261.1:0-6107 GCA_966211665.1 uncultured Pseudomonas sp.
GCGATCAGGTTGCGCGCCAGATAGTCCTGGTCCTCGGGGGTGAGGCTGCCGATGATCCCGCAATCGATGGCGATGTACTGCGGGTTCCAGGGCTGACGGGTGCTGACGAAAATATTGCCGGGGTGCATGTCGGCGTGAAAGAAGCTGTCGCGGAACACCTGGGTGAAGAAAATCTCCACGCCGCGCTCGGCCAGCAGTTTCATGTCGGTGCGCTGGTCGGCCAGGGTTTCCAGATCGGTGACCTGGATGCCGTAGATGCGCTCCATGACCAGCACTTTCGGCCGGCAGAAATCCCAATACACCTGGGGCACGTAGAGCAGCGGCGAACCCTCGAAGTTGCGCCGCAGCTGGCTGGCGTTGGCCGCCTCGCGCAGCAGGTCGAGTTCGTCGTAGATGGTTTTTTCATAGTCGCTGACCACCTCCACCGGGCGCAGGCGGCGCGCGTCCGAGGACGCCTTCTCGGCGATCTTGGCCAGCAGGAACAGCCAGGCAAGGTCCTGTTTGATGATCGGCTTGAGGCCTGGGCGGATCACTTTCACCACCACTTCCTCGCCGCTCTTGAGCTGCGCGCCATGCACCTGGGCGACCGAGGCGGATGCCAGCGGCTGGGCGTCGAAGCGGGCGAACACTTCGCCGACCTTGGCGCCGAGTTGCGCTTCGATCAGCGCCAGCGATTGCGCCGGGTCGAACGGCGGCACCTGGTCCTGCAACTTCGCCAGTTCGTCGGCGATATCCGCGGGCAGCAGATCGCGACGGGTCGAGAGCAGTTGGCCGAATTTGATGAAAATCGGCCCGAGTTCTTCCAGGGCCAGACGCAAACGCGCGCCCCGGGTCAGGGGCAGCGCTTTACGCGGCAGCCAGCGCCAGGGCAGGACGAAACGCAAGACGCGCAACCAGAATGGCAGCGGCAAGGCGAACAGCAGATCATCGAGCTGGTAGCGGATGACCACGTGTTGAATACGCAACAGACGTCGGGCGGCGAGTAGCTTCATGCTGTGGGCTTATGGCGTTGGGAAAGGCGTTCGATGCGCGCATCGAGACGGTCGAGGGCCAGCTTCAGTCGGTCCAGTTCGGCAAAACGGGCATCGGCCTCACGCTGACCGACCAGGCTGCGCGATTCTTCGCTGAGGTAATCGGCCAGGTTCAGGCGCAGGCTGTCGAGCGTCTGCTGGGTCCAATTGGCGCGGCTGCGCAGGTGGCTGCCGAGCAATTGGCTGGCGACCGGGCCGAGCCAGCGCGACAGTTCGTATTCCCAGTCCAGCTCGAGATCCTGAAGTATGGCGGCGAGTTCCAGCAGCGCCGCGGCGTCGCCCTCCAGGCTGACCTCGGCGCTGTGCAGCACCGCACTCTGATCTTTGCCGGAGGCGAGGCGCAACAGGCTGGTCGCTGGCGCGCGCAGTCGGCAATCGGCTTCGCCTTCGTAGTGTGCGGCCAGGCGCAAACCTTCGCCGCTGGGCAGGATGAACACCTGCACCGGCGGCGCCGTGCATTCCAGCGCGATGATGCGGCCGCTCAGGCGCGCCAGTCGCGGCAGCGCCGTACTGTCCAGGGCGAGCACCCGGTTCAGCCCGAGTTCGACGCCGGCGAGCAACCCGGTCAGCAACATCAGGGTTTGATGCCGCGATGCAGGGCGACGATGCCGCCGGTCATATTGTGGTAGGTCACGCGCTCGAAACCGGCCTCGACCATCATCGCTTTGAGGGTGTCCTGGTCGGGATGCATGCGGATCGATTCGGCCAGGTAGCGGTAGCTGTCGGCGTCGTTGGTGATCAGCTTGCCCATCAGCGGCATGAAATTGAACGAATAGGTGTCGTAAACCTTCGACAACAACGGGCTCGACGGCTTGGAGAACTCCAGTACCAGCAGGCGGCCGCCGGGTTTGAGCACGCGCAGCATGGAACGGATCGCATCCTCTTTGTGAGTGACGTTGCGCAAGCCGAAGGCGATGGTCACCACATCGAAATGGTTGTCCGGGAAGGGCAGCTTCTCGGCGTCGGCCTGAACGAAGCTGACGTTGCCGGCAACGCCGCGGTCGAGCAACCGATCGCGGCCGACCTTGAGCATGGAGTCGTTGATGTCGGCCAGCACCACTTCACCGGTCGGGCCGACCAGATTGGCGAACTTGCGCGTCAGATCGCCGGTACCACCGGCGATATCCAGCACCCGATTGCCGACGCGCACGCCCGACAGTTCGATGGTGAAGCGCTTCCACAGGCGATGCATGCCGCCGGAAAGCAGGTCGTTCATCAGATCGTATTTGGCCGCCACCGAGTGGAACACTTCGGCGACCTTCTGCGCCTTTTGGCTTTCCGGCACGTCCTGGAAGCCGAAGTGCGTGGTGGGTTCGCTGTCGCTGCTTTTGCGCGGGTCGTTCATCTTGCCCATTCCCTACACAGAGAGGCTAAAAAGTGGCGGTCATTCTAAACCGAAAAGAGAGCTGTCAGCGGCAAGCTGTAAGCCATAAGCGGCAAGTAAAAGCGCAAAAGACTTGATGGGTATTGATCGCCTCCCGGTCTGATGCACTTGCAGCTTGTGCTTATTGCTATAGTCGCAGCGACTTAAGGTCGCAGTATTAATTGGCGAGGAGAAATGCCATGGCCAAGATCACCGTCGAGCGCCCCCACAATCTGGGTCGCGAAGTCGCTCGCGAGAAAGCCGAGCAACTGGCCGAGCGCCTGGCGCGCGAATATAACGTGCGCTATCGCTGGGCTGGAGACACCCTGGAGTTCAAGCGCAGCGGCGCCGATGGGCATATCGAAGTCGCCGAGGACCGGGTAAAGGTGCAGCTCAACCTGGGGCTGCTGCTGTCGGCCATGAGCGGCAGCATCAAGCGCGAAATCGAAGAGGTGCTGGATAAGAGCCTGAATGCCTGAGGTTCAACGCGGCGTTTTTCGCTTAGGTTCTTGAGCTTAGTATGCGGATTCTAATTTTCCCCGATACCTTGCACCTAAGCCTACATTCCGTGGGCGTTTCCTCGAACCATTCAGAGTGAGGTGCACCATGAAAGCTGCCGTTGAACAGAATGTCGAAACCGTTGAAGCCAAAACCACCGATAAGGTCAATGAAGCTGCGGATAAAACCAATCGGGCCGTAGATAAAACCGCAGAGAAAACCAATAAAGCGGTGAGGAAGACTGCGGACATGGCCAATGAATCCGCGGACAAAGCCGGCACCGTGCTGAGCGACGTTAAACTGTATGCGCGCAAAATCTGGTTGGCAGGCCTGGGTGCTTACGCCAAAGCCGGTCAGGAAGGCGCCGAGTATTTCAAGGAATTGGTCAAGAACGGCGAAAACGTCGAGCAACAAGGCAAGAAGCTGATCAACGAGCAAGTCGAAGCGGCCAATAGCCAGATCGATACCGTCAAGAGCAACGTCAATAACGTGAAGGGTAAAGTCGAAGGGCGTCTCGACAAGATCGAAAAGGCTTTCGATACCCGTGTCGCCAGCGCTCTCAACCGTATCGGTATCCCCTCGAAGCAGGACATCGAAGTTCTGTCTGCTAAGCTTGATGAGCTGAGTGTATTGCTCGAGCAAGTCGCGCAGAACAAGAAATAGGGAGACCGGGATGGCTGTTAAAAAGAAAACCGAAAAACAGGCATCGTCCTGGATCGGCGAGGTCGAAAAGTACTCGCGTCAGATCTGGTTGGCGGGCCTGGGCGCTTATTCTAAGGTCAGCAAGGACGGCAATAAGCTGTTCGATACGCTGGTCAAGGATGGCGAGAAAGCCGAGAAGATGGCGAAGACCGAAGTCGATAAACAAGTCGACGCCGTGAAGTCCACCGTCGGTTCTAAAGTAGGTACTGCCAAGTCCAAAGTCGATGAAGTAAAAGATCGTGCAATTGGTAAGTGGGGCGAGTTGGAAGAAGCTTTCGACAAACGCTTGAACAATGCCATTTCGCGCCTCGGTGTTCCGAGTCGCAATGAAGTGAAAGCGCTCAATGCCAAAGTCGACAGCCTGACCAAGAAAATCGAGCAACTGACCGGTGTATCGGCCAAGTCGATCAAGCCAGCGGCCAAGCCTGCAGCTAAAACTGCAGCTAAGCCGGCCCCGAAAGCGGCGGCTAAACCAGCTCCGAAAGCAGCCGCCAAACCAGCGGCTAAGCCGGCAACCAAGCCAGCGGCGAAAGCTGCGGCCAAGCCGGCGACGAAAGCGGCAGTCAAGCCCGCAGCCCCGAAAGCTGCAGCTAAGCCCGCCGCTAAACCAGCAGCGAAAGCCGCAGCCAAACCGGCGGCCAAGCCTGCAGCCAAGCCTGCAGCAGCGGCACCGGCCCCCAGTGCTGCTGCCGCTGAACCGGCATCACCGCCGCCGACCAGCCAGCCGTAAGACTGACTGCGTTACACGCGGACGCCCGGCCCAGTGCCGGGCGTTTTCGTCTGCACTGATCACCGTCTGTCGAGGTTCCGTGTGCGCTACGAAACCTCAATAGGCCCTAAGTTTCCAGATAGCGTTGCGCCAAGTGCTCGGCGGCGAAGCGCGACTCGTCGCTGAGGTGGGGCGCAACCAGCATCATCACCTGATAGACCACCAGCCGGCTTTCCCCTTCGCTGCCCAGGATGCGCTGGTAATCCAGGGAGAACAGCAGCGTCAGGGTGATCTGTTCGACCAGTTGCCCGAGCGACTGGGTGTCGCTGGTCAGGTGGCCTTCCGCTTTGAGCCGCGAAAGCAGTGCAGCCAGCGTGCGCTTCAGTGCGTTAAGCCAGTTACGGATGCCGCGCGCCAGCTTGGGCAGGCGTCCGGCGAGATTGGACAGGTCCTGGAACAGGAAGCGGTAGTGGGCCAGGCGCTCGACGATCAAATGCAGAAATAGCCAGTAGTCCTCGACATCCAGGCTGACGTCGTCGGGCGGGTCGAGCAGCGGTGCCAATTCAGCCTGGAAGCGCTCGAACAGCGCCAGGATCAGGGGCTCTTTGCCGTGGTAGTGGTAGTACAAATTGCCTGGGCTGATGCCCAGTTCATTGGCTATTTCCAGGGTGGAGACATTGGGTTCGCCCTGCTGATTGAACAGCACTCTGGCGCATTCGAGGATACGCTCGCTGGTTTTCATCCGGTTTTCTTATTCTGTTCGCAAGAGGGGACGGCAAGCGGCCAGGGATAATCCGGCCAATTGTCATTCTGCTTAACGCACGTGAACGTAAGTTCCAGGGGCGGCCTCCATGGCGGGGTATTGTCGGTTGCCCAGGGTTGACTGGCTTTCGTGCAGTTCGCCCGAGCGTTCCTGGATCCATTCGAGCCACTGTGGCCACCAACTGCCATCGTGCTTTTGTGCGTCATACAACCAGGCGCGCGGGTCGCCGCTGAATTTGTCGTTTTCGAAGTAGCTGGCTTTAGGGTTGTTGGGCGGGTTGAGAATACTGTGGATATGCCCACTGTTGGCGAGCACGAAGCGGCGTTTGCCGCCAATCAGCAGCGCCGAACGGTAAACCGCATCCCAGGGCGTGATGTGGTCGTTGATGCCGGCGACGTTAAAGCTGTCGACCGTGACTTTTTGCAAATCGATCGGTGTGCCGCAGACTTCCAGCCCGCCGGGACGGGGGAGCGGGTTGTGCTTGAAGAAGTCGATCATCTCTCCGTGCAAGGCGGCGGGCAGACGGGTGTTGTCGTTATTCCAATAGAGCACGTCGAAAGCGGGAGGTTCTTTGCCGAGCAGGTAGTTGTTGATCCAATAATTCCAGATCAGGTCGTTCGGGCGCATCCAGGCGAATACTTTGGCCATGTCGCGGCCGTCCAGCACGCCGCGCTGGTAGGAGCGGCGCTTGGCCATTTCCAGGGTTTGTTCGTCGGCGAAGAGTGTCGGCGGGCTGTCGATTCGGCTATCGAGCAGGCTGACCATGTAGGTGGCGCTGGAGACTTTGCGCAGCTGTCGCTTGGCTTGCAGGTGGCCCTGCAGGGCGGCGATGGTCAGGCCGCCAGCGCAGGCGCCGAGAAGATTCACCTCTTTGCTGCCGGTAATGGCCTGGCAGGCATCGAGCGCTTCTTCAAGCGCTTGCACATAGCTTGAAAGACCCCATTCGCGGTGCTGGGTATTGGGGTTGCGCCAACTGACGATAAAGGTCGGCAGGCTGTTCTTCAGCGCTCGACAGCGCCACCCGGTAACCCTCGGGGACCG
>CBIHQF010000262.1:0-6107 GCA_966211665.1 uncultured Pseudomonas sp.
GTCGGCGCGTAGACGCAGAGGATCGTCTTGCCCGTCTCGACGTCGGTGCAGGACGACGTCACGAACGCGGGCACGCGGATGCCGTGATGGGGAAACGTGACGAGCACGATCCGCTGGAAGCGTTTGTTCGGGTCGCCCTTCGACTGCTGCAGCGATTCGACGACGTTCCGCACCGCGGAGTAAATCGTGGTCACCAGCGGGACGCGAAGCAGGATCCAGTCGACCGCCTGGTGCAGGCGGTGTATGGCGATGATGAGTTGCCGGCTGATATCGCCGAAGCCGACCGTGCACTGATCGAAGTCGAGGCATATGGCACTCACCTGAGCCGAAAGAAAACCGAACGAATGATGGCGCTCAATGTGGCCGTCGACCCCGAGGCCGAGTCGCAGAGTGCCTACCTGCAAAAATGTCGCGGTTATGAAGAAGGCGAAGAGGGCCTGGGCTTGCCCAACTACACCCGCCTGGGCGACGACTCCATCACCCTTGTCCCTGTGCATGTCATGGCGGGCGGCTGGAGCCTGACGCCAGGTGGCGATGTCTTCGATCCCGCGCAGATGCTCCCCGATGCCCTGGCCAAGCGGCTATACGCCCGGCAACTGAAGACCTCGCGCAAAGCGCTGGTCAAGCACGCGCAGGGTGAAGAATCGCCCCTTGCGTTCAGCGAACATCCACTGCTGCGTCACCTCAAGCCGTTGCGCCTGACCGATGGCTGCTTGCAGATAGGTCGCTTGACGGTTCGTCTGGATGATGAGCTGGGGTTGGTTTATCAGCGCGAGGCGTAAGTTCAGTCGGCGCTTGGCCACTGGCGCGCCGTATGCAGCACACGGAGTATCCGCACTTGATCATTGGCCAGGTCGTAGATCATCAGGTAGTGGTGGTGAACGACCAGTTCGCGAGTGCCGCTTACCCGGCCTGGCCGTCCCAGGCCTGGATGATCGGCCAGGCGGCTGGCTTGTTCCGCGAACAGCTCATCCAGCGCCAGAGCGGCGATCGGATTGTCCTGGGCGATATAGCTGCGGATTGACTGGCGATCACTCAACGCGAGGCGCGTCCAGGCCAGTCTCACGACGCGGAGCTGTCCATTTTGCGGCGCGTTTCAGCGCGCCAGGCAGCTGCTTCGGTCTCCACGTCCTCGCTGCTGAGCAGATCACCGGCATTGGCCGAGTCCAGCCCCATCTGCACCTGACGCCTAAGCCAGGCGTCATGCTCGGCGGCTTCCTCCTGCTGACGCACGAAATCACGCATGAAGTCGCGCAGCAGCTGGGCGCCTGTGCGGTCACGCGCTTTGGCGGCCTGGGCAAACTCGCTTTTCAGTGCTTCATCGACGCGGAAGGTAAAGGTGGCTTCACTCATGTTCGAGCATCCGAATGTGTTACAGGGTGAGTGCATCGTAGCACGTGATTGGCGAGTCGACGCTTGGCTATGGATGGGCGGGCGGCGGTCAGGACTTTGTGAGGTTTAGTGTTCCCCGCGTCAGCGGGGATGAACCGCCCGAAGGGGCGAGACTGGCGGGCTTTTTGGCGTGTTCCCCGCGCCAGCGGTTATTGAACCTTAATGTCACTGCCAGCTGCTCCAGGTACTTGACCTGGGGGCCGCCCCGGGGTTGCAGACTGGCGGCGCACACTTTAGTCAGGAGCGACCGTGATGACCCGTCGACAAGCTTTTCTTCTCGAATACCAGTTGGCCCGCGCGCAGCGTGGCATCGATCCCGCGCGCGAGCTGTGGCATCTGGAGCGCGCCCATATTCTCGGGCAGCCGGTGTTTGGCGAGCATCTGCGCAGCCACTTGTGGCTGCTGGCCTGGGCCTGGCGGCAGCGCGATTGGGCCGAGTGTCTGGCGCAACTGCTGCGTTTGCCGGGGAGTCTGGGCTCGTTGCTGGGCCTTTACCCGCTGGGCAATCCCGGCACCCGTCGGGTCGGGCCGTTGGTCCCGCAGCCGCTGCCCGAGGATCTCGCACGTTTGTTGACCGAGCGCTTGTGAAAACAGCCCTCGTCTATTGCGATCGTCTCAAGCGTCCTGTGCGGTCAAGGTGGCGTAGCCCGAATAAGCCTTGGCGCAATCCGGGAAATCTGCGTCTGGAAAATCGCTCCCGGATTGCGCTGGCGCTTATTCGGGCTACAGGCAAGGCCACGCCGCCGTTCTATAAGAGCTCCCCCCGCGGTGAATGCAGCCCGCAGGGCTACCCGGCTATGGTCCGGTGAAAGCCGAAGCATCGCCCAGAGGTCGGGCCTCCCATAGGTGCGTAGGCCGTTCGCTTGCGTAGCTCATGGGGTCTACGGGCCGCGCTTTTTGTAGGTGGACATGGCGAAGCCTTGTCCGCCGTTGCGAGGCGCATTCGCCGCGCCCGACGTGCAAGACGCTATGCCAAGCCCTCGCGATCAAGGCAAGATAGAGCCTGTCCGTCTAGCCAGGAATGCGAACCGTGAGCCCTTGTTCAGAAGACTTCGTTGTCGCCAACACCGCTGAAGAGGCGGTGGATCGCCTTGCCGCTTTGCACCTGCAAGCGACCACGGGCTTGAGCCAGGCGCTCAAGCGCTATCTCAAGGAGCGCATCAAGCCGGATGCCGAGCAGCAGTCGCGCTTCCGCTACCCGGAACTGCGCTTGATCTATCTGTGCCAGGGCGAGGTGCCGGCCACCGTGCGCGCTTATGCCAAGGTGCAGGTGCCGGGTACTTACAGCATCACCGTCACTCACCCGCAGGCCTTTCGTAAGTACCTGCTCGAGCAGTTGCGGCCGCTGATGAACGACTTCACGGTGCGCGTCGAGGTGGGCGTCAGCCAGCAGAACATTCCCTATCCCTATGTGGTCGAACAGGGCGACGAACTGGCCGGTTCCGGGGTGACCGCCGCCGAATTGGCGCGGGTGTTTCCCAGTACCGACCTGTCCGCCGCCACCGATGGCACCGCCGATGGTCTGTACGACTGGGAAAACACCGATCCGTTGCCGCTGGCGCTGTTCGATGCGGCGCGGGTGGATTTTTCCCTGCGCCGCCTGGTGCACTACACCGGCAGCGATTGGCGGCATGTGCAGCCGTGGATCCTGCTGACCAACTACCACCGCTATGTCGACCAATTCATCCGCCACGGCCTGGATATGCTGGTCGGCGATTCGCGCTTCGTGCGCATGGTCATGCCGGGCAACGTGGTGGTCGAGCGCGGCATGGCCGAGGGCGAGATGCAGGCGATCATCGAGACGGTGGTCTGGCACCGCTACCAGATGCCGGCCTATCACTTGGAGACCGCCGAAGGCGACGGCAATGGCATCACCCTGGTCAACATCGGTGTCGGCCCGTCGAATGCGAAGAACATCACCGACCATCTGGCCGTGTTGCGCCCGCATTGCTGGCTGATGATCGGCCACTGCGGCGGCCTGCGCCAATCGCAAACCATCGGCGACTATGTGCTGGCCCACGCCTATATGCGCCGCGACGGCATCCTCGACCGGGTATTGCCGCCGAATATTCCGCTGCCGGCCCTGGCCGAAGTGCAGATGGCCTTGCAGGAAGCGGCCGCGCAAGTCACCGGCGAGCGCGGCGACGATCTCAAGCGGCGCCTGCGCACCGGCACGGTGCTGACTTACGACGATCGCAACTGGGAACTGCGTTGGGCCCAGGAGCGGCCGCTGATCAACCTCTCGCGCGCGGTGGCGGTGGATATGGAAAGCGGCACCATCGCGGCCCAGGGCTACCGTTTGCGGGTGCCCTACGGCACCTTGCTGTGCGTGTCGGACAAGCCGCTGCACAGCGAGATCAAGCTACCGGGGGCCGCGGGCGCCTTCTACGAGCGGGCCGTCACCCAGCATTTGCATATCGGCATCGCCGCGCTCGATCTGTTGCGCAGCCAGCTCAACTCGCTGCATTCGCGCAAACTGCGCAGCTTCGACGAGCCGCCGTTCCGGTAGGTCGAGGCAAGCGACCAAGCCCAGCGGCGATTGCCACTCATCGTTGCGATTGTGACTTGTTGGGCTTTTGCTCTGTGCGGCTCGGCCCACCGAGGTGTGACCGGTTGGATGAGTTTGGACGCACGGCGGGCAATTGTTTTAGAGTCTGCCTTGTTTCCACCCAACAAGGACGTTAGTGCACATGGATCAGGCGCAATATCTACTCCTGGTTATCTGGGAGCCCTTCAGTTTTCTCGTGCTGTTCGGCTATACCGCTCTCGGCATACTCCTCGGCATGGCGCTCGGTTCGCTGCTGGTGCTGTTTCTGCAGCGTCGCGGTTGGTTGAGCCGGACCCGGCGCGGGCATCATCTGTTTCTCAAGCTGTACTTCGTGTTGCTGCCTTTCGCGGGTGGCGCCATCGGCTTTCAGGGCGGCCTGCTGTATGGCAGCCAGCAGCAGATCAACAGCCATATCGATAGTTACGCGCCGGCGGTGCAGGCCGTGGCCGATGCGGTCTGGGTCGACTTTCAGGATTACCTCGCCACCGAGGACATGCAGACCTTGGCGGCCGATGGACAGGGCTCGACGGTGCAGGGGGTGATCAACCAGGTGGCGTTGAACTATCTGCATGACCAGAGCGAAGCGGATGCCGAGCAACTGACCCAGGCATCGACCGCCGAACGCGTCGCCATGGGCCTGATGAGGCGCCTGCGCGCCATTCTCCTGGGGCAGGCGCTGGGCCGGTTGGCGGTGGAGAAAACCGCCGCGTACAGCCATGTCGACGAGCAGGTGTTGCAGCGGGTGCTGGATGCCCGCATCGAACAGCTATTCGATGCGGGCTTTCTCGTGGGGCTGTTCCAGCAACAGGTCGGCCATGTGTTCAAACCCTTCTATACGGCGCTGCTGATGCAGGTCGCCGCGCTGTTGGGCATCCTGGCCGGCGAATTGCTGCTGTCGCATTATCTGCGGCAGATGCCCACGGCCTCGTCGTCCGAGACGGCTACGCTTGCTTGATCGAGGTTATTTCCCCGCATCCAGTACCACCCGATAACGCGCCTTGCCGGCGCGCAGGTGGGCGATGGCGTCGTTGACCCGGCTCATCGGGAAGTGTTCGACCTGCGGCACTATCCGATGGCGCGCGCAGAACTCGAGCATGGTCGCCATATTGGCCGGCGAACCCACCGGCGAGCCGGACAGGCTCTTCTGCTTCGGGATCAGGTTGAACACATGCACCGGTATCGCGCTCGGCACTATGCCGACGAAGTGCAGCCGGCCCTTGCCGCCCAGGGTGCCGATCATGGCGTTCCAGTCGAGGTCGGCGCTGGCGGTGACCAACAGGAAATCCAGGCTGCCGGCAATCGCCTTGAGCGCGGCGCTGTCGGTGGAGGCGACGACCTTGTGCGCGCCCAGGCGTTTGGCTTCTTCCTGCTTGCTCAGCGACGAGGTGAAGGCGGTGACCTCGCAACCCCAGGCGTTGAGGAAGCTCAGGGCCAGGTGGCCGAGGCCACCGATACCGACCACGCCGACCTTGTCGGTGGGTTTCACGTCGAATTCCAGCAGCGGACTGAAAACCGTCGAGCCGGCGCAGAACAGCGGGCCTACCAGAGCGGGGTCGAGCCCATCCGGCAGTGGCACGGCCCAGGCCCAGTGGCTGCGCAGGCGGTCGGCGAAACCGCCGTTGCTGCCGACGATCGTCGGTTTGACCGTACTGCAGAGTTGGTGCGAACCCTCCATGCAGGAGCCGCAGTGCATGCAACTGCCCTTGTACCAGCCGATGCCTACGCGCTGGCCGAGCTTCAGGCCGCGCGCGTTCTCGCCCAGGCGTACCACGGTGCCGACCACTTCGTGGCCGGGAATGAAGGGGTAGCGCGCATTGCCCCACTCGTTGTCGATCATCGACTGGTCGGAGTGGCAGATGCCGCAGTATTCGACCGCCACTTCGACGTCCTCGCTGCCCAGCGGGCCGGGGTCGTAGCTGTGCGGCTCGAGCGGTGCGCCGGGCGCTTTGGCGGCCCAGCCGGTGAAGGTGTCGACGATGGATTCGGATGCACTCATGGCGATGGCCTCTGGACGGAAAGCGGGACTCAGCCAGCATAGTCCTCTCCTCTGGGGAGGGAACCGGAATAACCCCGGCTGATAGTCCAACGTTGGCCTCGGTTACACTGGCGGCCACGATTGCCGTTAGCGAACTCCCGCATGTCCCGTCCCCGTTCCCCAGGTCGTCCA
>CBIHQF010000263.1:0-6096 GCA_966211665.1 uncultured Pseudomonas sp.
AGCGTCAAGATTTAGCTACCACATCGAGTAGCCCCCGTTATGCTCTTAAAGCAGACATCGCAGCCTTGTTCTCCCCCATGTTGATTGGGGCTGAGCTGGAGAGCGCCATCCTGGCGTGGCAGGACGATCATCTGAACCAAGGAGCTCTGGCGCGCGTGTCTCTCATGCGAATGGGGGCAACAGGTAAGGACGGCATCCTGATTCAATTCCCCAATGGTGAAACCCGAACCCTCGCTTACGGTCCTAGTTCGGTGATCTCGAAAGCCGTAATTGAAGTGTTCGCCAAGAAATTCCTCGAAGTGCCAGGTGTGCTCTGGCTCAGTGAGTCGAGTAACAAGGTAGCGATGCAGGATCTGAGAATAGCTTCGCGTATTGGCCTCAACATCGAGGCACAAAAAAATCTGCCCGATTTGATCCTGGTCGATCTCGGCCCGAAGGATCCTCTGATTGTGTTCATCGAGGTGGTGGCCACTGACGGCGCAATTACACCCCGCCGCCAGGAAGCGCTGTATGCTCTTACAGATAAGGGTGGGTTCAAGCGTTCGCAGATCGCTTTTATCACCGCCTACTCCGACCGCGAAGCCGCTGGCTTCAAGAAGACCATCACAGGCCTAGCCTGGGGATCATTCGCTTGGTTCATGAGCGAGCCAGATAAGATTGTTGTGCTGCGTGATGGGGGAAGCAAACCCGCGCGTCTGAATGAGCTTATTGCATTATCTGAATAGAGTATCCAGCGACCAAACCCTCGCTCTAACAGAAACTTGCGAAGAAAGCTGCTGCTCAAAAAAATAATTGGGGAGAGACCACAGTTATTGGGAGTACACCACGATTTTCAAGCCTTCTGCATTTCAAATACTCTGCATCGTCGGGCACTGAGGAAACCCCGAACACCCCCAAAACTGCTGCCCCGCTTTAGCCCCTGATTTCACGGTACGAATCAGCAGCGCGCTGCCACATTTCGGGCATTGCCGCTCTGCTGTCGGATCACTACGGCGCTTAAGGTTTTGCACATGCTCGCGGTGGGTGGCGAGCGTCGGTGCGCGGCGGCCGGTTAGCAGGGCTTGCAGCATGGCGTCGACTTCGGTCTCGCTGAATACCGGCTGCTGGAATGACTGGATATAGCGGATAAAGCCAATGCCCTGGGTCACGTTGGCCGGCACTTCGGTTTTGAAGGTGCTGCCCCCGACGAAGGTAATCACCGAGTGCAGGTGCTCCGGGTTAATCCCAAGGGTGGCTTCCAGGGCTTTGAGGTGCTTGTAGTTCTGCCGTAGCGGGTTCTGGAATTTGAACGTGCGTTTGTAGAGCTTCTGCGTCCACTGCGCCTGCTTCTCGCTGCCAAAAATCCAGCCGCTCATGTTCTTCGTTTCCAGCACGAAGATGCCGTAGGGCGAGAGGAATACGTGGTCGATCTGCGTGGTGCCGTCGGGCGTGTTCAGGGTGACATTGTGCAGGCGGCAGTAGGTCTGCTTATCCAGCTGCCAATGGGCGAACAGCCGCACCAGGAGTTCGCCAATATGGCCCTTGGCCCAAGGCGATTTGAGCAGGCCGATCAGCAGCAGGGCGGGGATCAGCCAGGATACGGTGTCGAAGACCGGGCGGAGGATGATGCTGTAATCCATGCAATCTTCCTTGAGCGAAGCCGCTTGAATGGCGCTCGTTAGCTGCGCGAGCAGGCGTGCCGGAATTCCAAATGCTTGGCACCTATCCGGATAATGGCTAATTGCTTTCGGTAGCTCAAGGGTTCATCGACTATTAGCTAATTACCGTCGGTAGCGGGCCGGCTGATTCTGCGTTGCCAATCAGCGGGCTTCGCTGCCCTGCACACTGGTAGCGTAGCTAACTTGATAGCGAGTGCTGCGCCCGCCGCCGGGTAGGCGGGTGATGCAGCCTTTTTCCAGAAGATCGCCCAAATGTCGGGTGGCGGTGGCTTTGGAAACCTGGGCCACGGCCTGGTATTGGGCGGCGCTGATACCGTCCTCGAAACCACGTTCGCCGCCATCGAGCAGGCGGTTAAGCACTTTGATTTGTTCGGCGGATAGCGCCTGACTGCGGTGCGCCTGCCAGAAGCGCGCCTTGGCCAGCACTCTGTCGATGCGGGTAAGGGCTTGTTCCAAGCTCTTGAGCAATGTGTCGAGAAACCACTGCAGCCATGCGGTGATATCCAGCGTGCCTTTCTGGCTGGCTTCGAGGATGTGGTAATAGCCGGTGCGGTCATCGAGGATGCTGGCGGACATGGCGTAAAAGCGGATGGCCTGTTGTTCGCCCTGAGCCAGTGCCAGGTCGGTGAGCGCGCGAGTCAGGCGGCCGTTGCCGTCATCGAAGGGGTGCAGGGTGACGAACCAGAAATGGGCAATGCCGGCGCGCAGCAATGGATCGAGGCTGGTATCGCTACGGCTGCTCTCGAACCAGCCGAGGAAGTCGGCCAGTTGCTGTTCCAGCCCTGCGCGTGGCGGGGCTTCAAAGTGTACTGTGGGGCGGTCGACGCGGCCGGAAACAACCTGCATCGGCTCTTCGCCGCGCAGTGTGCCAATCCGCAGTGGCCGGGCCAGCAGGCTGTCGTCGCTGGGAAATAGCCAGCGGTGCCAGCCGTATAGTCGTTCCAGGTTCAGCGGCTGCTGAGGTGCGCTGGTGGCATCGAGCAGCAATTCCGCCAAGCCTTCGGAGCGTGCCGTGACGCGGCCTTCCTCGTTCAGCCCCAAGCGCCTTGCCAGGGATGAACGCACCGAGCCGACATTCAGCTGCTCACCTTCAATGGCTGATGAGGTGGCGATGTTCTGCAGCAGAGCATCCAGGCTGCTCTGCGCTTCGGTATCGCTACCGACAGCACCGAGCATGCCGAGCAAACGCCCCTGAGCCTGGGTGCAGGCGCGCAGCAGCGGGGCGAGCGGTTCGGCTTGCCAGGTGAAGTGCGGCCAGTCTGGCTGCTGCCAGATCCACAAGGGTTCGTTCATGGGCTTGCTCATCTGTGAGCCGATTAGTGAGTCTATTCGGCTCATCGTGTGAGCTGATAATGCCGGCTAATCGGCTCACTGTCTAATCAAGCTCACTAGGAACCTGAGGCTTGACCAGCTTGAGCATGAACAGTATGGCTTGGCTTTTCATTATTGCGGTCGCTCTCCGTTCACTGTCCATGGACAGTGGACGGTTTGCTGGCCGGACAACTTTCCTGTCAATGCGCCGCAGCTCATGCGCTAAGGAGATGGGCTTTCGCCCGGACTTGATCGTTGAGCTCTGATCAATCGGCGATAGCTCAAGGGCTACAGCCGCCCTAACTCATCGGGGCGAGCGGGCATTAACAGGCTGACGGCTGCTCGAGGAGAGGCATCGTGGCGATAGCGAAAAAATGTAGTCTTCTGCACCGCTCAGCACGCTGCCACTGGGGCCTTGCGGGGTGCTGATCAGCAGGCTGGTAGTTTTCATTCGAACAGCCCCTCGACTTCATCGAGCGTTGGCATGTCGGTTGGGATAACAGCTGATTCAGAGTCCAGCGCGACCAGCACCCGCGCATAGGCATTCATGGCGACTGACAGGCTGCCCTTTTCGATTGCGACTACCTTCTGCCGGGCCAGGCCCGCTAGTTGGGCAAGCACAGCCTGGGTGAGCCCGCGATTGAGGCGTTTCTCACGTATCTGTCGGCTCAGTCGCTGCGAGAGGGTGGATATGCCCATGTCCCGTATACGTTACTTTTTGATTGGAAAGTAACGCATACGGGACATTCTGCTGGTGATCAAATGCGGCGTGCGACTAGCCGTCTGGTTGAATGCAATAGTGGCAGAGCGGTTCCCGTTCGCGGCGTGAGCCGAATAAAAGATATATTCGGCTCATCGTTCGGTTGCTACGCGAGTTGTCTGTTCTTGGCGACTGCCGTTACGGCAGCTGGATTGCCTTAGCGCATCGAGCACCTGTGAGGGCTTGGTTGCATTGGCTCGCCATCCAGGCCCGTGCTTGGCCATTCGCTGGACGGCTTATCGAGCAGGCAACAAAAAGCCGCGCATTGCGCGGCTTTCGATTTGGTGGGCCCAGCAGGACTCGAACCTGCGACCAAGGGATTATGAGTCCCCTGCTCTAACCAACTGAGCTATAGGCCCTGAAGGCGCAGGATTATACCGGTGCCTTCTCGCTGCTGCCAACCGAACGATGCGGGCCGAGGAAGTTATGGGCGAATGCGTCGGCGGGGAGGGGACGGCTGATGACGAATCCTTGGATCTGTTCGCAGCCTTCGGTTGCGAGAAACAGTTCCTGGGCGGTGGTTTCCACGCCTTCGGCGATCACCGTGAGCTGCATGCTGCGGCCGAGGGCGATGATGGCGCGGGTGATGGCGGCGTCGTTGGGGTCGTCGGGCAGGCCGCGGACGAAGGATTGGTCGATTTTCAGGGTGTCCAGGGGCAGGCGTTTGAGGTAGCTGAGCGAGGAGTAGCCGGTGCCGAAGTCGTCGATCGCCAATTGCACGCCGAGGGCTTTCAGTTGGTGGAGGATGGCCAGGGCTTCTTCGGCCTGGTTCATGATGAAGCCTTCGGTGATTTCCAGTTGCAGTAGATGGGGGGCGAGGTTGTGGTCTTCGAGCAGTTGGGCGATGCGTTCGAATAGATGGGGTTGGCGCAGTTGCACACCGGCCAGGTTGACCGACAGCGGGCCAAAGGTGGCATGCTGGGTCTGCCATTGCCGCATCTGTCGGCAGGCTTGCTCCAGCACCCAGTCGCCGAGCGGTAGGATCAAGCCGGTTTCTTCGGCCATGGGGACGAAACGGTCCGGTGGGATCTCGCCGAATACCGGGTGTGGCCAGCGGATCAGCGCTTCGGCGCCGACCAGTTGGCGGGTGCGCAGGCACAGTTTGGGTTGGTAATACAGGCACAATTCGTCGCGTTCGATGGCGCGCCGCAGTTCCTGTTCCATGGCCATGCGCTCGGTGGCCTGGAAGGTCAGGTTGCGGGTGTAGAGTTCGACGCGGTTACGCCCTTTGGCTTTGGAGTGGTACATGGCGGCGTCGGCATTTTTCACCAGGGTGGCGACATCCAGGCCGTCGTCCGGGTACAGGCTGATGCCGATGCTGGCGCTGATGAACAGGTCGTTATCCTCCACCGTGAATGGCCGGTTGAAGCAGTTCAGCAGTTTTTGCGCGACCAGCTCGGCGTCGCTCGTCTGGTGCAGGCCGGGCAGCAGGATGATGAACTCGTCGCCGCCGAGGCGGGCAACGGTGTCGATGTCACGCAGTTGTTCCTTCAGGCGTGTGGCAATGCTGCTGAGCAGCTGGTCGCCGACCGGGTGGCCGAGGCTGTCGTTGATATGCTTGAAGCGATCCAGGTCGATGAATAGCACCGCGCCTTGACGGTCATCCGCGCGGGCGTCTTCGAGCGCCGTGCGCAGGCGGGTTTCGAACAGTATGCGGTTGGGCAGGCCGGTCAAGGGGTCGTGGTGGGCCTGGTAGTCGAGGCGTGCCTGGGCGTGCTTGAGTGAGCTGATATCGGCGAATACGCCGACGAAGTGGGTGATTTGTCTGGTTTTATCGCGCACCGCGCTGATGGTCAGCCATTCCGGGTAGGTCTCGCCGTTCTTGCGCCGGTTCCAGATCTCGCCTTGCCAATGGCCTTGCTGTTCCAGCTGGAACCACATGGCGCTAAAAAACGCGCTGTCGTGTTGGCCCGACGCCAATAAGCTGGGCGTTCTGCCGAGGGCTTCGGCTTCGCTGTAGCCGGTGATTTCGCTGAACGCGCGGTTGACGGCGATGATGCGTTGCTTGGTATCGGTGATCATCACGCCTTCGGCCGTGCTTTCGAAGACGGTGGCCGCTTGTTGCAGCTTCAACTGCATGGCCTGGCGTTCGGTTACGTCGCGGGCGATGGTCAGCAGGCAGGGCTCGTCGCCGATGGCGATCAGCTGTGCGGATAGTTCGCACAAGCGTATGTCGCCATCGCGGGTGCGGATCGAGGCCATGAGTTCGCGCACGCTGCCATGTAATTTCAACTCTTCGATCATATGGGTCCGATCTTCCGGGTTGGCCCAGATGCCCAGATCGATGGTTGTGCGATTGGCCGCTTCGCTGCTGCTGTAGCCAGTGATGCGACTGAAGCCTTCATTCGCTTCGAGCAGCAAACCATC
>CBIHQF010000264.1:0-6093 GCA_966211665.1 uncultured Pseudomonas sp.
CGCACCCAAGGCCATGGACCCGGCGCTGTTCCTGCCGGCGTCCACCGGCCTGCGCGCGCGACTGAGCCGCTGACCCGTTACGTGAACGGCCGGGCCGTCTTGGCCCGGCCGCTTTTTTCATACATCAACACCGGCGAAGCGCTGCCACTCCTTCGCATCATGGCTGCAGAGCAAGCGCACCTGGTCCGCGTGCTGCACCGACAGCTCGCGCAGGCGGCGTTGGTTGGCCAGCCGCGCGGGGCGGTCCACTTCCATCATCCACTGGTAGAAACGCAGCCCCGGCGTGCAACGGCGCTCGGCAGTGCCGACCTCGCCGCGATAGAAATAGGCATCGCCGGCATGCAGCAGCCAACCCGCCCCGGTATCCAGGGCGATGCCGGCGTGCCCGTGGGTATGCCCGGCCAGCGGGATCAGAAGAATCTCCAGCGGTAGCCCGCCCAACGCCCGTACCGTGTCGAAACCGAACCAGGGCTCGCCGCCCGGCTGGTAGAACTGCCAGTTGCGTATCGCGTCCCACTGCCGCGCCCGGTAACGGCGCCGAGCGATAAAGCCGTGGGCCGAGTGCGCCGCATCGACCTCGCGCTGCATCACGTGAACCCTGGCCCGTGGGAAATCCTCCAGGCCACCGGCGTGGTCGAAATCCAGATGCGTCAGAACGATATGGCGTACATCCTCCGCGGCGAAGCCGAGCTGGCCGAGTTGTTCCACCGCCGTGCAGCGCGTGGCAAAACGGATGTTGTTGAAGGCGATGAAGAATCGGCTCAAACGCTCGGTCGGCGCCGCCACGTCGCGCAGGCCGAAGCCGGTGTCCACCAGCACCAGCCCGTGTCGCTCGGTTTCCACCAGCAGGCAGTGGCACACCAAATGCGCCATCGGCCCCTTGCTGAAACCATCGAACAAGGCCCCGCCGAGCGGGCACATGCAGCCGCAGTTCAGATGATGAATACGCATTGCGCCTCTCCCCTGGGGCCATGGGAATTGGGAGCTCGCACCGTATGGATGAGTTCAGGTCTTCGCCTCGGCAGCGCGCCGAGCGGCAAACAAAAGGACCATCTCCGACGCCGGCCAGAGCAGCCTGCTAGGCCGTGAGCAGCGGCGGCATCGGGCAGTCGAGCATATCGGCCACGGCGCGCAACAATTCGGCCTCGGCGTCGGTCACCCGGCCATCATGCTCGATACAACAGGCCATCGCCTTGAGCAGCCGCGGCTTTTGCAACGGCCACATCTGGTTGAGGCGTGTCAGGGCCTTATCCAGCTCTTGCATCTGCGGCATGCCCTGGTCGGCGAACGCCAGGTGGTCGAACGGCAGTGCCGCGCGGGCGCTGGCGAAGGCTTGCGCCGCCTGGGCCGGCGCGGCGTGGCCGGCATGGGCCAGGGCGGACAGCAGCAGCGCGCTTTCATCGGCCAGTTCCAGCAGGTGGTACCTGCCATCGAGCGGGCGTGGGCCTTCGATATTGCGCTGCAGGATGCGCAGCAGCGTCCACTCCAGCAGCTCGATTTTGCGGTCGGCTTTGGCCAGCGCGATCAGGTTGCGCTGCAATACCGCCCATTGCGCCTTGCCCAGTTGTTTCAGCGCGGGCATCGCCAGCTCCAGCAACGGCAGACGCAAGCCTTCGCCCAGCCCGCTCAATTCGTCATTCAGCGAGTCGAGGGCGGTGGCGACATCGGCCTGTAACTGCGGGCGCAAGGAGTCGAGTTGGCGCATGCGCGCCACGGGCTCACGGTCGAGCATCAAGCCGTAGGCCAGCGCCTGGGCGCCGAGGCAATCATGCGCGGCCTCGGTGAGTGGCGTACCGAGGCGTTGCAACACGCTACGGGCCTGCTGCAAATGCGCCGGCTGCGGCTCGCCGATCGCCTCGATCGACTGCTCGACCGCATGGGGGCTGAATGCCGCCGCGGCCATACCCAGGCTGGCCATCTCCTTATCCCAACTGCCGGCGACGTCGGCCTGGGGCGGCGCTTCGGTTTGCGCGGCAGAGGCCATCGTCTCGCGATAGCTGACGCTGGGATAGCTGCCATCCCAATCCGGTTCGATACGGCGGATACGCTCGGCCAACGGCGGGTGGGTGGCCAGCAAGCCACCCAGCGCCAGGCCCACACCCTGACCGAAATACAAATGACTGAACTCCGCGGCATTTTTGGCCTGCAACAGCGACCCCGGCGCATAACCGCCGATCTTCTTCAGGGCGCCGCCGATGCTCCCAGGGTTGCGGGTGTACTGCACCGCCGACGCATCGGCGAGAAACTCGCGCTGACGGCTGACCGCGGCCTTGATCAGATTGCCGAAAAAGGTGCCGGCATAGCCCAGCACCAGCAGGGTGCCGCCAATCGCCAATATCACCAGGCCCGAATTATCCCGGCTGGAACGGCTGCTGCCGCGCATGCTCAAGCTGCGCAGCACGAAACCGCCGATCAGGCCCAACAGCAGGATGCCGTGCAGCACCGAAATCAGCCGCATATTGAGGCGCATATCGCCATGGAAGATATGGCTGAACTCATGGGCGATAACGCCCTGCAACTCGTCGCGCGAGAGCAGGTTGATGGCGCCGAGGGTGACGCCGATCACCGCATCCTGGGGCGTCAGGCCAGCGGCGAAGGCGTTGATCGCCGGATCGTCGAGCACGTACACCGCCGGTACCGGCGTGCCAGCGGCGATGGCCATTTCCTCGACCACATTGAGCAGGCGTCGCTCTTCGAAGGTTTGCGGCTCCAGATTGATCAAGCGCCCGCCGAGGCGCTGCGCGACCACCTTGCCGCCGCGGCCCATCTGCACGCTTTTATACAGACTGCCGAGCGAGACCACGGCGATGACCACCAACGCCACGCCGCCGACCAGCGCCCAGTCGATCCCGTCAGCGCTGGAGCCGCCGGGGTCGGCATAGCCGTGGTAAGCGTTCGACATGCGCAGTGCCAGGCCGATGGCCAGGCTGATCAAGGTGATCAGGCTGAGTACCGCCAGCGTCATCAGCAGCAGCAAAAGGCCGCTCTGGCGCTTGGCGCGATCCTGTTGCTCGAAAAAATTCATCGCGCGATCCGTGGGCAGGCGACTGAGAACGACGCCGTTTAGAACGACACCTTGGGCGCTTCCTGAATCGCCGCGCTGTCGGCGAACTCGAGCAGGCTGGCGTCTTGCCCGTGGCCGAAGGTGGCGGCCAGCAGCACCGGCGGGAAGCCCTGTTTATAGGTGTTGTAGGTCATCACCGCATCGTTGTAGGCCTGACGGGCGAACGCCACTTTGTTTTCCGTGGTGCTCAGCTCTTCGCTGAGCTGCTGCATGTTCTGCGACGCCTTGAGGTCCGGATAAGCCTCCATGACCACATTGAGGCGGCCCATGGCGCCGTTCAGCAAACCTTCGGCACTGGCCAGTTGCGCCATGCCCTGCGGGCTGCCCGGCTGCGCCGCGGCGGCCTTGAGACCGGCAACGGCACTGTTACGCGCGGCGATCACCGCCTCCAGCGTTTCCCGCTCATGGGCCAGATAGCCCTTGGCGGTTTCCACCAGATTGGGGATCAGGTCGTAACGACGCTTGAGCTGCACTTCGATCTGCGCGAAGGCGTTCTGGAAACGGTTACGCAACTTCACCAACTGGTTGTAGATGGCGATCACGTAGAAAATCAATGCGGCCAGGACGGCCAGAATAATCAGGGTGGAGACAGCCATGGTGAAGTCCTTGTCTGGATACGGAGAGACACCGATGGTAACGGAAAAACGCCGGGTATGAGGAACGCTGTGGGGATTGGCAGTGCGCTGGCGGCTGGCGCCTACATCGCTTCAAGCTGGGCACAGGCATGGGGAGGTTGAGCGAGAGGGATAAGCGGAAAAAGAAAACCCCGCTGGCGCGGGGCTTTTGCAGACTGAGTACCGATATCCGTAATCTGCGCGCGATCCTAGCGCGCGATCCAATATGCATCCTTGTTGATGACTCTGCGCTTCCTGCGCTGCATCCATGAGCAGAAGATTAAACGCAGTGGATGGCCGGCAGTAGTGGCGATAACCAGCACACCTTGTAAGCCGTAGCCTACAAACCCGGACAGGCGTCCCGGCTCGGCTTTATTTTGTGACGCAGGTCTTGTTACACTCATTTCGCTTATAAGAAAAACAGTCCCTGAGCACAGGGATCACCCCCGGGGATCGAAGATGCGCGCGGTAATTATCGCTCTCGGTTGCGCCGCAACCGTCCTCAGCCTATCCAGTTGGGCCAACGGTCAGGATAGAATCGCCGATTTGCAGGCGAGCGAAAAACTGCTCTGGAGCGAGGTCTATCGAGACGGCGGCACTTCGCTGTATTGCGCCAAGCCCTTCAGCGAAAAAGGCGGTTCGTTCAGCGCCAGCCCGATCTACACCGGCAAACAACTGAAACGCTCGTTGCGCTGCGTCACCGACCGCCAATGCAGCATCATGAATCCGCGCTACCCCTATATCGCCGCCGATCTGCACAATCTCTATCCGGCCCTGACCCGCGTCGAGCAGGCCCGCGACAATGCACAATTCAAAGAGCTGGGCGCCGGCGTGCCGAGCGCCTTCGACGATATCGGCTGCGATCTGAAAACCGCCTTCAAAGCCATCGAGCCGAGCGATCAGGCCAAAGGCAATATCGCTCGTGCGATGTTCTATATGCATATCGAGTACGACTTGCCCCTCGTCGCCCCGGCCGCGATGTACAAGAAATGGCACCAGCTCGACCCGCCGGATGCCGAAGAGCAGGCGCGCAACGACAAGATCGAAAAACTCCAGGGCACGCGCAACCGCTTTATCGACGACCCCAGCCTGGCGGATCGATTGATCGCTGACTGAGCCGTCTACGGCGACCACCCGAATAAACTAAAAAACCGGCGCAAGGCCGGTTTTTTAGTGCTGCCGGGGACCGCTTAGAACTGCGCGGCGTCCAGCAGGTACAGGCTTTCGCTGCCGGCCTTGACCGAGGCGCTGAGCGAGTGGATGCGCGGCAGGATGCGCGCGAAGTAGAAGCGCGCGGTGCCGAGCTTGCTGGCGTAGAAGTCGTCCTGCGCCTCTTCCCCCCCTGCGCCCATTGCGGCACGTGCCATCAAGGCCCACATGTAGGCATAGGCGGTGTAACCGAACACGTGCAGGTACTCGACCGATGCCGCGCCGATTTCGTTCGGGTTGGCCTTGGCGCGTTCCAGCAGGTCGGCGGTCATCTGCTCGAGGTTGGCGATCGCGGCTTTCAACGGCTCGACGAACTCGCTCAGATTGCTGTCGGCCGAATCGGTGAAGGCTTTGATCTCGTCGGCGAAGTACTTGTAGAACGCCCCGCCGCTACCGATCACCTTGCGCCCGACCAGATCGAGGGCCTGGATGCCGTTGGTGCCTTCGTAGATCTGGGTGATGCGGCAATCGCGCACCAGCTGTTCCTGGCCCCATTCGCGGATAAAACCATGGCCGCCGAATACCTGCTGACCGTGGAGGGTGGTTTCCAGGCCCATATCGGTGAGGAAGGCTTTGGCCACCGGCGTCAGCAGCGCGACCAGGCTTTCGGCGCGTTTGCGGGTATTGGCGTCTTCGCTGTACTTGGCGGTGTCGAGCTGCATGGCGACGTAGCTGGAGAAGGCGCGACCGCCCTCGTTCAGCGCCTTCATGGTCAGCAACATGCGGCGCACGTCGGGATGCACGATGATCGGGTCGGCGACCTTGTCCTTGGCCACCGGACCGGTCGGCGCGCGGCTCTGGATGCGCTCGCGGGCGTATTCGATGGCGCTCTGGTAGGAACGCTCGCCGGTCGACAGGCCCTGGATGCCGACGCCCAGACGCTCGTAGTTCATCATGGTGAACATCGCCGCCAGGCCGCGGTTCGGCGCGTCGACGATCCAGCCGGTGGCGCCGTCGAAGTTCATTACGCAGGTAGCGGAAGCCTTGATGCCCATCTTGTGTTCGATCGAGCCGCAGGACAGGGCATTGCGCTCGCCCAGGCTGCCGTCCTGGTTGACCATGAACTTAGGTACCAGGAACAGCGAGATGCCTTTCGGACCCGCCGGTGCATCCGGCAGCTTGGCCAGCACCAGGTGGATGATGTTTTCGGTCAGGTCGTGCTCGCCGCCGGTGATGAAGATCTTGGTGCCGCTGATCTTGTAGCTG